>QMVO01000059.1 GCA_003661125.1 Methanosarcinales archaeon | reverse complement strand
CTATGATGCTCTCTACCACCTGACTACCCATCCTTCCTTTTGCTCCCGCAACCGCTACTTTAATTCCCATGATTAATCCAAAAGTTATTTCTTTAAAACCTTTATATTTCTTTGTTCAAACTTTCTTTGCGAAAGAAAGTTTGTTGGTAAAGCTTTCTTTTTAAAAGAAAGCTTTGTTTATTTTATGCTGAGAATAACCTTTTTAGGAACCGGTGGCTCGACACCAACGCCGAACAGGAATCCATCCGCAATAGCTGTGAATAGGGAAGGGGAATTGATGCTGTTTGACTGTGGAGAGGGAACGCAGCGGCAGATGATGCGTGCAAAGACAGGAATGACGATAAATTCTATTTTCATCACGCATTTCCATGCCGACCATGTACTAGGTATTCCAGGTCTGTTACAAACGATGGCATTGCAAGGTCGTAAAGAGCCGCTGGAAATATATGGTCCGAGGCACGTGGATAAATTCCTGTACCATCTTCTCTCTTTGGGTTACGCGGGAAGGAGTTTCGAGGTAAAAGCGATAGAACTGAGACCTGGAGCGGTAGTAAAAAAGGCAGGATACAGGATAAGAGCGATAAAAACTGAGCACAACGTAGTAAGCATAGGATATGTGTTAGAAGAAGATATGCGACCCGGAAGGTTCAATAGAGAAAGAGCGGTAGAACTCGGAATCAAACCCGGTCCTTTATTTTCTAAACTTCAATCAGGGCATTCTATTTCGGTAAATGGGAAAGAGATAAGACCTGAGCAGGTCTTAGGTCCTCCAAGACCGGGCAGGAAAATTGTATATACCGGTGATACGAGACCATGTGATAGCGTGATAGAAGCGAGCAAGAACGCTGACCTATTAATACACGATGGCACTTTGTCGGAGGAGACGAAGGAATATGCGATTGATTACATGCATTCGACCGCTTTAGAAGCTGCGGAAGTGGCGAAAAAAGCATCTGTGAGAGAACTGATCTTAACACATATCAGTGCAAGATATTCTGACTTGAGCGGTGCGAGCAAGCTGGAGGAAGAAGCACGGAGTGTGTTTGAGAATACCAAAGTTGCGAAGGAGTTAATGGTAATAGAGATTCCTTATCGAGACAAAATTAGTTGAGTATAAGAGAGGGAGTGAGGAGAGTAAGCCCCCTTCTGTTTCGGCAGCATTTATCTTCGCGCCTCTCTAATCAAGGCTTGCACCCACGAGGTTGGTCGTTCCATCCGTAACCACACGACCTCATCCTTACAGAATCATCGCTTCAGTATGGCACGGTATCGTTTCTATACCAGAGCCAAGACTCTCGCCTTATGCCCTCACGACATTCGTGTTTTCATGGTGGAGGGACTTTCCTCAGCAAATTCTATAATAGAATTGCCGGCAGCTGCCCTTCCTCTCTCCCCCATAATATAGATTTTTCTATTACAATTTATATTTTTTCTGTTAAGGGTTGTTATCGCCGGATAATCGGTATGATATTGCCGATACCTCTGCTACCTGCCTCTTCCTTTGTATCTATACTCTCTTCTCTCCCTTCATATATCCCGCCAAATATCCATTTTGGCTCCACACCTGTCATTATCGCTGTTACTCTCGCCATCCCATTGTAATCATCATTTATCCTCGCACCCCATATCACATTTGCATCGTGATTTAGGTCGTAGGTAAGCAACTCCACAATATCATTTGTTTCCTGCATCGTAAGGTCAGACCCACCAGTGATATGTATAAGAGCTCCTTTTGCCCCCCGATAGTCCGCTTCTAAAAGCGGATGATCAAGAGCATTAGATACAACAGCCTCGGACTTGTTCTCCGCTTTCGTCGTCTCGCCTACGAGCATCACAGCAACACCCCCTTCTGACATCACCGCTTTGAGGTCTGCGAAATCGAGATTCACCAATGAAGGTTTGGTTACCGTTTCTGCGATGCCTTGAATCGTACTTGCGATTAGCGCATCCATCGTTTTAAAAGCATCATTCACCGGTAGGTTTCCGGCGTATTTTAGCAATTTGTCATTCTCGAGTACGATAACCGTATCTGTGGCATTTCTCAATTCCTCTATGCCTTCTGCAGCTTTTTTTCTCCTTTTTCTCTCCGCCTCGAATGGGAAAGAGACCATCGCAACCACAATTGCTCCCGCTTCCTTCGCTACTTCTGCAACAATCGGCGAAGCTCCTGTGCCCGTTCCACCGCCCATTCCCGCGGTGAGGAACACAAAGTTTTTACCGGCTAACAATCTTTGCAATTCCTCCCTATCTATTTCCGCTGCTTTTCTACCCACCTCTGGAGAGCCCCCAGCACCTAATCCCCGTGTGAGCGATTTCCCAATTAATATTTTCTTTTCGCAGCTTATCGAATCCAGGTGTAGCTTGTCTGTGTTTATGGCTATTCTGCTTATACCCTCCATCCCCCCTAAACGCTCTAATCTACTCATAGAATTGTTGCCTGCTCCGCCTACGCCCACGATTGCTATCTGAGGCACACCAAACCAATCCGCTTCCTCCCTTATATCTGCTTCCTCGGGATTATACCCAAATACTCCTTCCATTTTTTCCACCTTTTCTTTTTCTTCTGCAAACATTTTTTGGTAATTATCTTCTTAAGAAGAAGGGGTTATATAAAGTTTCCGAGTCATGACATAAAATGTTGCTTTCAGAAAGCTTTTTAGAAATAGGGGATATAATAGGAATCATCCCTCTTTGGGAAGGGAGAAATAGAAATGGTGGAGAAATTCAACGAAAGGGCGAATGCATTAGCTGCTGAATATTGGCGATTAAAAAGGGTAACAGCCGATAAAACAGGCGAGAATAAGTTAGAAGAGATAGAAGAGCTATTGGAAAAGGGGATAGGAGGTAAGTTAAGGGAGAAATTGGAAGCAGAAGCAAAGAAGCTGAGAAAAGAGAAAGAAGATAGAAATAGCGCGTTTTTGAGGTTAGATGAAGTTAAAAGGGAAGTATTAGAGCTCACAGCGGATTTAGCCCCAAATCTTGACCTTTTTGAAAGAAACTTCTTCCCATACGATAGTGAACACGAGCCACTTTCTGAAGATTATTTTTCCGCTCTTACCGATATCTTTTTTGGCAAGCCACAGCCAAGTATCCGATTCAGAGATGCTACTTTCTCTAAGGATGGAATAGAAGTGCACTCTGAGGAAGAATCGCCTTTGAAGGTCTTGGGGTACGTAACGATGATAATACAGGAGACAGCGAGGAAGATGCTTGGCATGGAGAATGGCATAGATAAGAGCTGTATGCTACTCAAGCAGAATGAATACGCATTTATTGTGTTGGGGACGTTGATTAATGAAGGGCGAAGACTGAGGATAAAGGAAATAAAAGAGATTTCTCACCACGAAGATAGGGAATATAAAGAGCTTATGAGAGATATCTATGACAAAGAGCTTATTAATAGCATAGCATATTTAGTGAGTGATGAGTGGAAATATAATCTGGTAAGGGAGCATGACGGAGAATACGAAGCGACGGACTTTGGCGAATGGGTATGGAGAATTTGTAATGCCGAAGCGAGTAAAGGGGAAGGGAAAAGGAAAGGTACTTCAAATACAAGTTTGAATATTCATAAGATACTAAAGTTCTTAAAGAGGTGATAAAAGAAGAGATGAAAGAGAAGAGAGAGAAGGAGAAAGAAGGAAAGGAGAAAGTAATTGCTTACCTAAGGTCAAAACTATTTCCGTGGAATTTCATTTTTGAGGACGTTGAAGATGGTGCGATAGAACATTTTGTTACGTATGCAATCCAAATTTGTGAGGGGAAGGGGATAGAGAAGAGGACTATTCCTGCGGGTGAGGGTGCTGTAAAAGAGTTGATCACAAGGGAAGTAAAAGAGGCAGTGAACGATTATCTATTTGACCCGGAAGATAAAGAAATGATAAGGATGCATGGTAAATTTGCGGTTAGCTATCCTTTTGCATTCACTCAATGTCTGGTGCATACAATTTTATACCGGCTTGGATTCGAGCTGAGCGATGTGGTGGATGTAAAAGCGATAGGTGAGTTATTAGGAAAGAATATAAGAGAGATGAAAAAGCAAGAACTCTTTATTCGGGACTTAATATCCAGGAATGAAGAAAAGGCGATGAAGATGTTTGGTAAATCCATTTTAGATAGGAAGGTTATAACGGCGGGGGGAGATTATATAGGGAGTGTTTGTGGTATTATGTTTGATACCGAAACAGGAAACGTGGGCGGGTTAATAGTAAATCAGCAAAAGGGCGTGGGATCGAAAAAGAGCAGGATATCCATGCATGATGTGCGTTTAAATACATATAGTAAAAATGTCGTTTTAAAATATTCAAATTATTAATTAAGAAAACAGCGAAAATGATAGTTCTTATATAGGATGGAAGACAATAGTAAGTAGATGAAAAAGGGAGGATAAAATGAGGGTATTTGTGATAGGTTACGGACAAGCGGGGGGAAGAATAGCGGACACTTTTTTGGAGTTTGCAAAGCGAACAGGGCAGAAATTCGTGATTCGTGCATTGGCGATTAACACAGCAAAATCGGATTTGATTGGGCTAAAGAATATACCAATGGAAGACAGGTTGCTTGTAGGGGAGTCATTGACGAAAGGGCATGGGATAGGAGCTGATAACGAATTAGGGGCGAAAGTTGCAACCGATGAGATTTACACGATCCAAAGTGCAATAGATAAACGGGGGTCACATCAAGTGGACGCTTTTCTGGTCATAGCGGGTTTAGGGGGCGGAACAGGTTCTGGAGGTGCTCCAGTATTGGCAAGGAGGCTGAGGAATTTATATGAGGAGCCAGTTTATGGGCTTGGGATATTGCCAGCCAAGGAAGAAGGGAGTTTATACTCTTTAAATGCCGCGAGAAGCCTGATGACTTTCATGAAGGAGGTGGACAATCTTTTCCTTTTCGATAACGATGCGTGGAAGGCAGGAGGAGAGACATTAAAAGAAGCATTTGCGGATATAAATGAGGAGATAGTAAGGAGATTCGGGATTTTATTTGGCGCAGGTGAAGCGAACGAAGTAGGGCAGATGGTAGTAGATGCCGCTGAGATAATTAACACGCTTAAAGGAGGCGGAATATCAACGCTTGGTTATGCTGCGGAAGAAATAGGAAGCGAAGGATTATTAAAGAAGTTCTTTGGTAAGAAAGGGACCATGGAGAAGATGGACGCAGTTACAAGAATTACTTCTCTGACGAGAAGAGCGATAGCAGGCAGATTAACGATACCATGTGATGTTACAACAGCGGAAAGGGCGTTGATAATAGCAGCAGGACCCCCAAAAGAGTTGAGTAGAAAAGGGATAGAGAAATCGAAGGAGCGGGTAGAAGAGATGATAAGAGGAACAGAAGTCAGGGGAGGGGATTTTCCCGTTGTAAGAAGTCAGCATGTTGCGACAATTGTTTTGTTTTCCGGCGTATCAGATATCCCAAGGGTAAAAGAAATACAAGAACTGGGAGCGGAAGCGCAAGAGAAATTGAAAGCAGTGTCAAGCGAGAAGGAGCGCGAATACAAGGAATTAATGGATACAAACGATTCTATAAAACCTTTGTTCTAAGCTAAATTAAGGAAAAATAGGGGATGAAGATGGGATTGAGAAAGAAAATAGTATTTTTGCTAATATTGGCTTTTTTTTTGATGCCGATATGCATGAGCGGAGGTGTCATTGCGGAAGAGCAAGCGAACTTGCAGGAATCTAAATTTGTGGAGATTGCATCTGTGCATGTAAACTATGATAAGGTAAATGGGATGGTAAAAAATGGTAGCAAAGTTTCGATAGAAGTTGTTTTAAGTAACTTTAGTAAGGAGGTGGAAGGTAAAAAGTCAGATTTAATTTTTTATTCTGACCTGGAGGAGCCAGTGTGGGGCATAAGTATCGATGGCTCGCCTGAGAAATGTAGAAGCCCTTTTATGATCGACCATAGAAAAGTGACAGAAGCACGAATAACGGTAACAGGTAAAGCACCGGAAGTGAAGAAGAGAACAGAAGAAAAAGTTATCCTGATGAATATAACACAAAAGATAAAGGAAGAATATCCGGTAATATGCATAAAAGAGTATATAACATCCGAGGTAATAGAAGATGCCCTTAGAGCATGGCATAAAGCAGAGGGAGAGATAAAGAAAGCGAATTGGACAATTGTTAACGCCACAGAAGCAGGAATAAATGTAGAGGCAGCAAAGACGAGCCTTGACCTGGCAAAAGAGCACCTGAATAATTCTCTGGAGTGCTATAATGCGGGCAGACCTGAAGACGCATTGGAAGAGGCAAGGAGGGCATCAGAGTATGCTAAGATATCAGAAGAGAAAGCGGAATCAGCAGCATGTTCTGTCAAATCTAGGAATTATGGTATTATTGCGGCAGTGGTAATTATTGCAGTAGTGGTATTTGTATTTTTGATAAAAAAAAGGAGAAAAAAACGGGGAATCTACTGAAGAACAAAAATAAATGCAGCTTTGAATGATTACTTATATAATTGCGGATTAGTTCTTTAGCTGTTTAGTTTTTTGGGTTCTATGATAATGACAAGCTCCGGCAGTAGTACCAGGAACGAGTCTTCTATCCCCCGGTTCATGAAGTCCTATTTACAGGATGCAATAGAGTTCCCTGACCTCGACACCTTATCTTCGATGCTGGGAATAAAAAGAAAAGACGCGGAGAAGATGGTGATAAGGAACAACGAGGAGTTAGTGGGAACCAAAGTGAGGGAGGTATTCTGCACTAAAGAAACAAGAGACTTAGAGAAAGAGATTTTGGAAATTCTCTCCACCTATACATCCACGAAAAATGGAAGAGACATTGTTCTCACGCGTACTCCTTCCCTTGACAAAGAGGAGTTGAAGAGGAGATTCAGGGCTGTGGACGAGAGCGAGAATTTAGAGAAGCTGATAGGAAAAGACAAAATAGCAAGAGTACGAGAAACGATTTCAAAAGCAGAGATAGAAAAGATGAGCTTCGGGAAACCGCCTCTCATTGCTATTCGCATCAGAGGAATGGACACCAAGATAAAGGAAAATTATGGCGATTTCGTACATGTAGAAGTTGTAGATTCCGCAGCAAAAGCTGAGGAGCTTTTACGAAGAGAAAATATTATACTACTAATTGCAGAGAAGGAAGGAGAATTTAATGAGCCTGGTATCATAAACATAAATATAGACGATTTGTCAGAGCTGTGCGAGATTTATCCGGAATTCGTTGTTAATTCGTTCATCGCGAAGAAAAAAGCAATAGAAGCAATAATAACAATACTGAAGAAATTTGATGAACTTAAGAATTCATATCCTTTTAAAGGCATCGCAGTAGAGGGTTTAGAGGAGGTTTTGGAACATATAATGGAAATAGAAGCGGAGATGAGCAAAGGAGAAACTAACTTCGACGAGATAATTTACAGACATGAGGAGGAGCTAAACAAGGAAGCGGATAGGATTATGAGAAGCGGGGGCGGTGTGGAAGAGTTTAAAGGTTACTTAGAAGAGGTTCTGGTGCGCATGGCGGATGAGTTGATGCTTACAGAGGGAGAAAAGAATGTTTTGTGGGGCAGTGCGTATGAGAACCTGGAGCGAGGACTGCCGTTTGAATTTTCGAGGGAAAGGATGTCGCGATTGCGGCTGATATATAATAGAAAACTGGCGGAGCGGAGATATTATAAGCTAAGAGAATTTGCAAAGCAATTGGAGAGGCGTAGAGAAGAAGTGTGCACTGCAATTAAGACACTTTTCTATTTCGATTTTATGCTGAGTGTGATGGAATTTCGCCGTGACTTCGAGTTGAAAATACCAGAAATAAACGAAAAAGGGTCAGGATTGGGCGTGATTAGGGGCAGGAATATTTTTTTGGTCGGCGAAGAGCTGAAGGGCGGTGAGCCCGTGGTGCCAGTTTCTTATTCCATAGGAAAAACGAATTCAGGCATTTTTGGCGCTACACCGCATCCGGTAGCCATCCTTACAGGTGCGAATAGTGGTGGCAAAACGTGTCTATTAATTACGCTTGCAACTTCGGTTATCCTCACGGAACTCGGCTTGCCGGTGCCTGCGGAGCAAGCGGAGATACCGCTGATGCCCGTGTATTTCTACCGGCGGAAGATAATAAAGAAGACAGGGTCTTTTGAATATTCGATGCGTGCCTTAAGCAGAATATTCATGCGCGAAGGAGCAAAGGTGGTTTTAATAGACGAATTAGAGGCGCTTACTGAGCCTGGTGCTATGGGGCGGATAATGGCAACCATATTAAATAACATGCCAAAAGATACGCTGGCGGTGGTGATAACGCATCTAATTCATGAGATATTGCCGCATATAAGTGCGACAAAGGTGAGAGTGGATGGGATAGAGTCAGAGGGAATGGATGCCGCTGGAAACATTGTCGTTGACAGGCAGCCCCTGTTCAATCATATCGGGTCGAGCACACCGGAATTGGTAATAAGAAAGCTTTTGGGACGT
>QMVO01000058.1 GCA_003661125.1 Methanosarcinales archaeon | reverse complement strand
TTACTGCATCGGAGCACATTGCCATGAGCATCACTGCGAAAACAAAAGCGATTTTCCCTTTGATTTTTATCACCCTTTTAAATGTACTCAGTGTCAATATATAAACTTGACTTTCGGACGGAAGTTGGGCAACCCTGACTATGTTTAAGCTTTTTTATAGCTAAGAGAAATATGAATGTAGCAGAAAAAAGTCCCGTGGTGTAGCGGTCAAGCATACCGGCCTTTGGAGCCTGTGACGGGGGTTCGAATCCTCCCGGGACTATTTAAGCACATCTAACATCGCAACTCTTTCCAACACCAGCATCTTTAACTTTGACTCGCCCACAGCCTTTAACTCATCCTCTGTTATGTCAAAGAACTTCTTTATTTTCTCTTTTTTATCATTTCTATATTCTAACTCCAACTCAGAGATTGGCTCTTCTTGTAGCCCTATTTTCTTCTTTAGTTCCTCAGCAACCATCTCCAAATCTCTTTGTGCTCCTGCAGAAACATCAACTATAACGATTGCCACTCTTTTCTCGCCTTCAGACACAGAAACGCCCATAGCCAAAGCTCTTTCTATCTGCCTTAGTCCTGCGGCGTATAAAAGAACCTCCAAACCCAAATCGTTCGTTATACTCCTCTTCCTCTCCACAGCTCTTATTGCTTTTTTTACCGCCGATATTATATGCTCTTCCCCGGCTATCAGCCCGGTATCCATAGCTTGTATTGTCACGTCGTATTTATTAGCGATATTTTTCAAGGAAGAAAGAAAATCGTCCACATTTGATATGCCGACTTTACCTACAATTATTTTGCAGTTTAATGTCGTCTCCATATCTCCTTATATAATTCCTATCCTTTCCTGATTATCAGTTTTTCTCGTGAAATAATCTTGTGGTTATATGGTTATATATACCCCCTCTCCAACAGCACCTCGGCATTCAATATAGAAGCTCCCGCAGCTCCTCTTATCGTATTGTGACCCTGTGCAATATACTTTATCTCGTTCTCCATTCTTCCTCTTCTTATTCTCCCTACCGATACACTCATCCCCTTGCCCGCATCCCTGTCTAACTTCGGCTGCGGTCTATCCTGCTCCTCGCGCAATATTATAGCCTTTTCTGGAGCAAAGGGTGTTTTTATATCGGTCGTGAAGTCCATAAACGCCTTCTTCACTTCTTCTTCACTTACGCTTTCCTCGAACTTCACCCACACCGCCTCTGTATGACCATCCATCACCGGAACACGATGGCAAGAAGCACACACATTGAATGTTGCGTTTTTTATCTCCGAACCTTCCAGGGTACCGAGAATCTTCTGGGGCTCACTTTCCATCTTATCCTCCTCATTTCCTATAAAGGGTATCACGTTATCCAGAATTGCCATTGAAGGGACACCAGCATAACCAGCACCCGATACCGCTTGCATGGTTGAAACTCGCACTTCCTTTATCCCATACCTCATCAACGGTTTCAAACTCAAGGTCAGCACGATTGCAGAACAGTTAGGATTTGTCATAATGAAACCATCCCAGCCCCGCTTCTCTTTTTGCACCGCTATCAATGCCAAGTGGTCTGCGTTTATCTCTGGAATAACCAGAGGCACATCGGGTTCCATTCTATGCACCGATACATTACTGGAAACAGCATATCCCGCCTGTGCGTATCTCTTCTCCACTTCGCTTGCAATTGTACCAGGCAGAGCGGAAAACAGAACTGCTATGTCTCTAATCTCTGAAACATCGTCCATTGATTTCACTACCATCTCCGCTGCTTCATCAGGCATCTTATATGGAAGGAACCACTTCGCTACTTCTTTGTATTTCTTACCTACGCTTCTTTCTGAAGCAAACAGTGCTTCGAGCTCAAACCAAGGGTGTCCATCCAAAAGCTGCACGAACCGCTGCCCTACGCTTCCTGTCGCGCCCAATATCCCAACTTTTATTTTTTTCATTGTAACTTTTATTTTTCTCCATTTTAAGACCCATTTGCTATTAAATCGCCGTTTTTATATAGTTTGATAGATTCGGTGTGTCCGCCTGTTCCTACGCAAGGATACGTGTAAAGCTTGTTCACAGTGATTGTTTGGTTTGGGTTGATTGTGCCAGTATGGTTTCCCATTATGCTTGGGTAAGGGTTGGCTGGTTTTTCAGTATCAAATATTTCACCTTCCACTATCCCGGTTGCAAGGGCGTAGATTCCCAGAGCACCAGCTACAACATTATCTATCCCATCGCCGTTTAAATCCCCTATGGATACTGATTTCACAATACTTCCAGTATTATAGCACCATTTTAGGGTTCCATTACCTTCAATAGCAGTGATATTATTATTCCAAGAGCCTACAACCACTTCGTTTACTCCATCAGCATCAATATCCCCTACTGCTATTGATTCTGCCCCACCAGCATCATAACTCCATTTCAAAGTCCCATTACCATCAAAAGCGCGAACAGAACCAGTGATTACTTCATCTATGCCATCTCCATCAATATCGTCCACTGATACTAATCCACTCCCACTCTGAGTCCATTTCAAAGTCCCATCGCCTTCAAAGACATGAACACTACCACCATAACTAGCAATCACTTCTCCTATGCCATCCCCATCAATATCTCCAATTGAAATTGATCCAATGCGCATCCAACCGGCATCAACACTCCATTTCAAAGTCCCATCGCCTTCATAAGCAAAAAGCATATCATCACCTGGGGGATCGAAAAGGCACCAATTTGCTCCAGCAACAACCTCTTCTTCAGCATCACTGTCAATGCTACCTACAAATACAGCATACACATGACAGTTTGCATAATAAGCGCTCCACTTAAGCGTTCCATTACCTTCAAAAGCGTAAACCCTACCAGATGGATAGCTAGATCCCGTAACTATCTCATCTATCCCGTCACCATCAATATCTCCTGTAGCTATTTGATTCATCCAGCTTCCACTCGCATAACTCCACTTTAGTGTTCCATCTCCGCTAAGAACATACAAACTATCGTTGGCAGTTGCAATTACTTCGGTTACTCCGTCACCATCAATATCCGCAGTAGTTACCTGCATTATCCACCAAGGAGCGTTAAATACCCACTTTTGTTTTCCATCGTGTTCAAAAGCATAGATTTTGTAACCAGGGCAATAGGATCCGGCAATTACTTCATCTAACCCATCGCCATCAATATCTCCCGCTGATATCGTCTCTATCTCACTCTCAGTTTCATACTCCCATTTTATAGTTCCGTCACTCTCGATCGCATAAACATTGAACCATAAACCAGCAATCACTTCCTTCGTTCCGTCACCGTCAATATCGCCTGTCGATATTAAATGAACCACCCCCCAACCGCTTGTTTCGCATGTCCATTTAAGAGTTCCATTCCCCTCAAGAGCGTAAATGTCTCCATAAAAACCACTGGCGGAGTAATGATGACGTCCAGCAATCACTTCATTACTCCCATCGCCATCAATATCATCCACGTACACTGGACCTACATCATCTCCAGTATCATAAGTCCATTTTAAGCTTCCATTGCCTTCCAGAGCGTAAATATTGTTATCATCTGATCCAGCAATTATTTCGCCTATACCATCATCATCTATATCGCCAATAAATACCGAGTGTACGCTATCCCCAGTTTCATAGCTCCATTTTTTGATTCCATAACCTTCAATAGCAGTGATATTGTTATTCCAAGAGCCTACAACCACTTCGATTGCTCCATCATCGTCAATGTCACCTACGGACATCGAAGTTATTTGCTCACCAACATCATAAACCCACTTTGAGACTCCGTCACCCCCAAGAGCATAAACATTGAAGGATGAGCAAACTATTACTTCATTTACTCCGTCACCATCTATGTCTCCCCCTGATATTGATCTTGTCCCATTCTCAGATTTCCATTTTAAACTCCCATTACCCTCAAAAGCATAAACATAGGACCACGAGCCTGCAATCACTTCATTTACCCCATCACCATCTATGTCATTTATGGATACCGACTGTATTTCATCTGGAAATGGAAAATCTTTTTCAGGGCAATATAGCCATTTCAAGCGTCCATCGCCGCTTAAGACTAAAACGCCGCCATCTGAACCAGCTACAACTTCGTTTTCCCCGTCAGCATTAATGTCGCCAATAGATATCAAACCTCTCCCGACATTGCCGGAATATTTGCCATCATAACTCCATTTTAAACTTCCATCTCCCTCAAACGCCATAACTCCTTTGTCCGCCCTAACAACTACTTCATCAATACCATCACCATCAATGTCACCAGTAGCTTCTCCCGATATTGTACCCCAATGTTCCACTTCCCATAACAAATTAACCTGCCGTGGAGCTCCACCTCCACCTTCAGCGTTTATTGTTTGTGACATTATTTTTGCTGAACTCGTATTTACGATAAATGTTTGTGCGTTGCCATAAGGCTCGTCTATTCTACAAGTTATTGACATAGGTGTTATCGCGGGAAAAGCATGTGCAAATGAAACCTTAAATGTAGTACCAGGATCTATCCTATTTAGCGTAACGTTACCTATCTTCGTCTTTCCGATTAGCACAGAAACAGGGACGTTTATCGCAGGCTGCCTGCCTTCGTTTTTTATTGTTATCATTACCGAAGCTGGCTTTACCGAAAGAGCTTTAATTACTGGGAGACCACTAAGATTATTATTTAACGTATCATTCTCTTGCAAATGTTGTTTCTGCGGTGTAAGAACCACCGCAATCTCATCCACATTTTGCTGTGTCGATGCACAATCATCAGGCACATAAATTGTGGCTGATGAAGACTCTACATCGCTTTCTAATGTAATATCAGCAGAGCTCATCGCAGCAAATCCACTCGCAACCATTACCAACGCAATTGAAATCACCAATATTTTCCAAATAGGTTTATTCCACACTTTCATCATCTTCTTTTTACCCCTTCCCTTTTTAATATTTATCTCAATTTTATTGCTGGATTCATCACTTATAAATTTTTCTATTCTCATATTCTCACTCTCATCTTTCACATCCTTCTCCCATTCAGAGAGAGAAATACACACCAGAGCTATCCAAAATATGAAAATTAAAACCGTAAATGCCAGTGTAATATCTCTATTTTGATTAGTTTGACATGCCTCTCCTAACACGCCCTTCAAACGCCTTGCCTGGCTAAAATGTCAGCGATACTTCGTGGAACGTGCCAACCAGGATGCAAAATCTGAGCTGGGCTGGGATGAACTGGAAGCACAGAAATATTTGGCGTGGATGCACCATCTGGCGCTGACCATTCTCTCTCTAAGGTTCATCACACAGACAAAAATCGAGTGGGCGGAGCAGTACGCTCGCGACCCAAGCTTGTTGCAGCAGTTCGAGTGGATGTGTCACCGGCGTTGTCCACCGCCAATGTACGAGCTCTACTGCGTGCCGTCATGCCGCTGCCACAGTTAACGCCTGCTGAAGCCAGGGCACAAGTAACCAAGCATTTGGTCAATCGAACTCGGTCGCGTAAAAGCCGAATGAAAGGCAGACATAGGGGTCCTTAAGTGGGTAATGGAAGCATAGAGCAAGCGAATTGACGAATGTCTATGATGAAATCGTCCAAGGGCGGGTAGCTTGGACTATCTACGGACTTCTGTCATACCTTCTCTATTCTCAAGTTCTTTGCACAATGAATGGATGCCCACGAGCTCAAAATTCTTTTCAGTGAAGGCTCAGATAGGTTAAAAAGGAATATTTCTTGGATTATAATCATGTTATCGCAATGTCTAAGAAATATCTTTATTAAAATTGATGCCAATATGACATTGTCATATTAGCATTAGAGGGAAGCAAGAATAGAAATCCATCTCTTTCACTTTTATTATGCCTGAATAATTGCTAATAGTATTATTATACACTACCTCGCCTTTTATCACGATAGGAGCGTAGGGGATATTGCCCAACGCAAAGGGAAAGTTATGTAGGTATAGTGAATAGAGGTACCGGAGTAGTGCAGATATCTGAAGACTGAGTATGAGTTCTCAATGGCTGGTTTCCCGATTTTTAGCAAGCGACATCGAGGTGTTTTTTTTGAATGAAGCGAGAGGGGGGATTTGAAAGAAGGGCAGTTATTCTACCGAGCAGTCAAATCCGACATCCCACCAGAAAAGAAGAAAATATTCGTGAGGGAAACTCTTCGTATTAAACGAGATCACTTTTGAATGTTTAACGGAAAAAGCTTTTTAATTTTAAAGTTATATAGTGTGTAAGATATACAGAGGTAAGAAAAATGGCAAGATTTCCAGAAGCAGAGGCAAGGCTCTTCCGTGTGAAGATATGCATGGACTGTAATGCAAGAAATGCATTCAGGGCGACGCGATGCAGGAAATGTGGATCGAAGGATTTGAGGATGAAATCCAGTCACAGAGGGAGATAAATGCAAAAGGGCAAAGTGATAAGCGTATCTGGCAAAGGTGGTACAGGGAAAACAGCTATCGCAGCTCTGTTAATCAGGCAAATTCTGAAGTATAAAGCTCAGGAAGATATTTGCATTTTAGCCATAGATGCAGATGCCGATTCAAATTTGCCTGACGCTCTCGGCATATCCTATGACAAGACGGCAGGCGATATAAGAGAAAGTTTGTTGGAGGACAAGCATAGGGACGTGACTTTAGACGTAAGGTCTGAATTTGAGGGTAAAATAGCGGAGATAATAGTGGAAGAAGACCAGTATGACCTGCTGGTTATGGGGCGCCCTGAGGGACCGGGGTGCTACTGCCCGGTAAATCACATAATAAGAATGATCCTCGATACATTGACGAAGAATTATGACTACACGGTGATAGATTGCGAAGCAGGTCTAGAGCATCTAAGCAGGAGAACCACGAGGGACGTAGATGTCATGCTTATTGTGCTGGATACCACAGTGAAGAGCAGGAAAACGGCATTGCGGCTGAGGAAGGTTGCAGAGGAAATAGATGCCGAGGTGAAGAAAATGATGAATGTAGCGAATAAAATACCTGAGGGCGCAGAGGAGCAGATAATAGAAGAAGCGAAGAAGCAAGACCTCGATATAGAGGAGATAATACCTTTTGATCCGTTAATCCCGGAATATGACCTTAAAGGCATCCCAATTGTGGCTTTACCCGACGGTGCACCATCTGTTACTGCGGTGAGAAGGATCGTGAAGCGGATTGTTTAAGGTACCGAACTTTGGAAAACTTCTTCATCGGGTATTTCCAAACCTTGATGCATTTTAAGCGACCACGACGCAAGTTCGCGAAATGACGATTATCATTAGGATTAGGGTTAAACCGTACCAACCAGCCGGGGTCTAACGGTGCTTAGCACCACAAATTCCTGTTTGAACTAATCTTGTGAAATCTCGTGGTTTTGGAGGGATTCCAAAAACTTGATCGCCCTGACGATAGTCTCATTTACTGGTGTAGGAATGTTATGCTTTTTACCCAATGCGACAAAAACACCGTTTAAAAAATCTATCTCGGTCTTTTTACCCCTTTCTATGTCATTAAGCATCGAAGAGCGGTGTTTTTCAGTTCGAGGTATCTGTTCACGCCGTAGATGATCCAGGTATTCCTTGGCAGTATTCCAGAACAATTCGATTTTTTCCGCTTTTGCGACTTCAAAAGCCTCGTGAATTAAATCTTCGATAATCGCAAAAGAATTAAGATTTGATAGTTTGCCATACTCAACCCTGAAAATCGCACTTAATGGATTTAACGCTGCACTGTAAAATGCTTTAGCCCAGATATGCATCTGGATATTATCCACGGCATCTGACGGTATCTCCGCATCGTTGAATATCGCAACGATTTTTCTCAATCTCGGTGTGATTTTGTTATTGAGCTCACCGATTTTTGTAGTAGCTGCGGAAACGGTTACTTCTACTTCTCCGGGTTTTGATATCTCAAAACCCGTTATGACCATGCCGCCCATTGCGTGTTCTTCTCCGACGTACCTTGCTATAATTTCCTCGTTCCCTATGCCATTCTGCAAGCTAATGACAACGGAATCGTTAGAAATAAGCGGTTGCAACTCTCGTATCACATTTTCAGTATCGAAAGACTTTGTTGTTAACAAGACCACGTCGGGTTTGTAATTTTCTTTTAGCTCTGACGTTGCTCTTATGTTTTCGATTACGTGCGAGCCCCATATCCCGGTTATTCTGAGTCCATGTTCTCTTATGGGTTTCATGTGACTTTCCCTACCGATAAGTGTAACGTCATGCCCAGCATCGGCTAACATACCGCCAAATGCACTGCCTAATGCCCCTGCACCCATTATGAGGAATTTCATTGTAACCTAAATGAACTCAAAAGGTAATTAATAATTAATGTTCTTTTGGTATATCAAGATGAGGATCTTTTGTAGTGAGTGGAATAGGCTCCCCGGCACGTGACTATCGGTTATTTTCCAAATAAAGGCAGGACATTTTAACATACCTCTTTTTATCAGATAATGTTTAACTATATCGTGCCAAAACAAAAGAGTTATAAAATAGAAAAACCATTTTCCATGTGGGGATGGATAAATGCATGGAAACTGCACCCGCTTTGTAAGGGAATTGAGATATGAAGAAGTTATTGAAATAGAACGTTTATGCCGTAGTCGTAACAGAGATATTAGAGA
>QMVO01000057.1 GCA_003661125.1 Methanosarcinales archaeon | reverse complement strand
GTGGATGGGATAGAGTCAGAGGGAATGGATGCCGCTGGAAACATTGTCGTTGACAGGCAGCCCCTGTTCAATCATATCGGGTCGAGCACACCGGAATTGGTAATAAGAAAGCTTTTGGGACGTATCAAAAAAGCAGAGTTAAAAGCAGTTTATGAGGAGATAATAGAGGTGTTGGAGAAGGAAAGAGAAGAGTGGGGTTGAGATGAATGTCGGCATAGAGGAAGATGATGACGAGCCATTCTGGAATAGGATGGAAAGTGTTGAAGAAAAAATAGGAAAGAATCTATGAGGATTAGAATATGATGTGGGTATTTCTTAATAGTATAGAAGTGGTTGTAATGGACCTCTTTAGCAGGTTTATAAGTCATTCTAATTCTATAATTGCAGTTTGCAACATAATTCTAATTTGTATTATCTTTTTTCAATTTTGTATTAACATCCTTCAATTAAGAGATGCTAGAAAGCCCACAATCACCACAAAAGTCATTGGAAGAGATAAAGAAGTAACCGATAGACCTAATGTTTTAGAGTCAGACACTACTCGTTATCTTGCAATAATCAACAACTCCAAAAATATCGCGCGATCTGTGAATATAAAATACCAATTAAACTTTAACGGTCGTTCTATAAAGGAAAAGAAAAAGGAGTTAAGTCATCTAAATCCAGAAGAAGCAACAAGGATTATCATAAATGTCAGCAAGATAATAGAAAAATATCCCGATCTTTTTGAAGAAAAAACAGAGGGCAACATCACCATAAAAATCCCGAAAGAAACATTGAAAGTTAATCTAATCGTAACATTAAGATATAATCCTCTTATTGGATCTTTATTTAAACATAAACTTGAAGATAATTATGAGATTGAATGGGGATCTCTAAAAAACTATCCAAATTTTAGCGAACATCCCGTTCTTAAATCATGGAATAAGAGAAATGGAGAATATTACATTTACAAAACTGCCGGTCGGGGTTCAGAGAAGAAAGCAATCGGCGATGAGGAGGAAGAAAAATAAAATATACTAACGCAGCTCTCTCAACGCCTTGACATATCTCTCCTCATTGAAAGGTTCCTTGTTCTTTAAAATCTCGTATATCTCGACGACAACAACGCTTCCAATTAATTTCATTGCATCGCTCTTTGAATAGCCGTTTTTCAAGAGCCTATCAAGTGTCTTTCTGGTCTCTGGTGGATTATTCTCTCTAATTTGGTTCTCCACCACTTCAAGGATTGCCTTTTGCAGTCGCAGGTTTACCATTTCTCGATCTGATTTACGAAAATTTCGTTGCCACGAAGTCCGCGATGATCCCGTACACTACGCCGAACGGTACCAATATTAGCGCACCTGTACCTTGCTCAAACGCCGGGATTGTCATTACGAAACTTACTATTGCACCTAAAATTGCACCGCGTAGAACTGGATGTAACTTTATGCCGTCTGCAATTCCAATTACAAACCCGATCAATGCCCGGTTATACACAATGGACAGCAATATAAAGATACCGAATGGCGCGCCTGTCGCAGGATTTTCCATCTGACTCGCGGCGTACGCGCAATACAGCCCGCATAACAATCCTATTGTAGTTGCGATTGCTATTCTTTTCCTGTTCATTTTTTACTACGTTATTTACTAATCGTCATCTTACAACCCTTATCTGAGAATTCAACGTCCAGCACCAGCCCTAAATTCTCTGCTACTCGCCTGAAATACCCGTTAATGCAACCGGAACAATGCTGTTCCTTTGTTATTGGCATCCCTTTTTCTGCGAATCGCAATGCCGTTTCCAAGTTGCTGCACCTTTTCACATCGAGTATCGCTTTTCCCGGATTTCCTTCAACTTCAACATCACTGCCGAATATGTTCTTGTTTACAATTCCGTAGTTCATTGCGAATTTCAAGGCATCATCAACGCCTCTTTCTTTCATATCGGCGGCACAGCCTTGCGCTGTTTCTTCATTCAACTCTTCCAGCGCTTCCGGACCTAATTTCCGCATGATGAACCCCATTGGTCTCATCATCGAGCCAAGCCACATTTCCGTAAACAACTTCTGTTTTTCTTCTTCCCCTAAAGTTGGTATTTCCATTTCTCTTTCACCTCATTTCAGGTATCGAACTCCGCAAAGAAAACTGCTCCTAATTGAGTTTGTCCGTATTCTGTCAATTCGACTTCGTCCATGGTTAAAATCCCACATCTGGGACACACGATATTCTTTTCAAAACGAGGACGGTTTTCCTCTATGGGGAACGAGATTTTACCTACGTCACAATCGAATTCTTTTCTGCATTTCTTGCAGAGAAAATTTAGTTTGTTATGCTTCTTTTTCCTCACGGTCACTCACCTGCTTTCATTCATATTGAGGTATTGTTACTATAAAACTTTTGGTTACTTTTATAAATAAGATATTCTAAAATCAAAATAAGAGATAGGTGAAGAAAAATTGAAAGTGCGTTTACCAAATGGGAGAGAGATAGAAGCGATGGATGTTGACTTTGAGACGATAAAAGAGGATTGGAATGAATATAAGCTGGAGGACGGCACGGTATTGAAGTTCAAGACAATCGTGAGTAGTATTATTCGCACCGCAGACTACGACCCGATGACTGGAGACCCTGTCTATCACGTCCGTTCTACGAACATACTGCGAGTGAAAGTGCCGGAGGAGATGAAGCGGTTGCCTGTTGCGAGGAAACCAGGAGGAGAAGGAGTTGAAGTAGGCTAAATACGTTAGCAGAAGTTAATGGCAGAACTTATTAAATTAAATTTATTGCAATTTTTTATCGTTATAATAGCCATAGTAGTTACAACTCCCGCGGTTGGCTATAATGGTGACGATTATTATTTTAATGAGACAGATACTTTCAACCAGCTCATCCTGGATATCTACATAGATGAAACTGGCAAAGCGCTTGTAACAGGATACGTGGATGATATTAATGGCTTATCCTTCTTAGAAACGGCTGAATACCTCTATGAAAATGATACAAAACAATTATATGCCCTTACAAACGCATTAACGTGGAAATATGCGGATAAATGGGTATTGAATTTCTCCACCTGCGATTATTACACCGACTATCATACGGTCTTTTATTTGCCTGAGGATGTGAAGCTATTGGTCAGTCACTCCAAGGGACTGGAACATTTTGTCACGACATCCAACGAATCGCTGGTTATAGATGTTCAGGGATATAACATTGAAAGTCCTGCGACCACGATTGAATACCAGCAGCCACTTAGAGAAACGGACGATGAGGGTGGTGATTCTGGTTTCAGCCTCAGCCCTGGCTATTTACTACTCATTATCGCGCTCTCCGTTTTGACTCTTGCGCTTTTCACCGTCATCGTCAAACAAAAGCGAAGGGGAGATCAGCATGCAGAAGAACAGCAGGTGAGAGTGAAAGAAGGCAAAATCGAACCAACGCGCGAAATGGTGCGGGTGATGGAAACGCTAACGGAGAGGGAGCGGGCTATTGTAAATGCGCTGCTCAAGCACAACGGCGAAATGACTCAGGCGGACCTTAGATACGAAACAGGGATTCCTAAGTCGTCCTTGACCGGTACCCTTCGTTCGCTCGAAAGAAGAAAGATAATCATAAAGAAAGAATGGGGTAGAACAAACGTTATAGAACTATCTGAATGGTTCTTATCGGAAGGTGAACGAAAATAAACTTCAGAAGTAAAGAGAGGTAATGAAAAATGGAACGCGTAAAAAGAATGTTTTTGTGCATGGTCGTGGTAGCAGCGTTGCTACTTAGTATCGCTGTCGCGGTGCCACACCCTATGCAAAAAGGAAAAGCGATGAATAACGAAGCGAAGATGCTATCGCCAAGCGGAGAACCATCGTCAAATGGTGCCCTGAGAGTGCCAATTAGAGTCGTCCATAGCGGACATGGCTTCGCCTTGAAAGAGGATGACGAGTTCCACGTGCTCAGGGTACATATCACCAGGGTAAGGCACTTACAGCCGATGTACATCAGGGGACTTATGGCTAAAGGACTGAATATTAAGGAGATAAGAGCAGAAATCGAGAAACAGAGAGGACAGTATTTCTACCGAGGATATCTGCGGCTTGGAGAGAAGCATTATAGACTTGTTAATATGTCCGTTGATGCAGATGTACAAGAAGGAACTCGAGTATTTAATGCCGACATAGCTGATCGCTTAGATAGCACAGGATCTATCGCCGGGCATATCAGTATAGCAGTTATGCGTTACGAGGGGCTCTGGGCAGGTGACGGCAATCTGAGTATGGATGAAGGCGAGTATACGGGAGAATATAGAGTTTTGCTCACCGCGCTCCCACCGGGACCGCGGTGATTATAAATAATAAGAAAGAACGCGGTAGAATGAACGTAATAGAACTATCAAAAGTGTTCTTATCACGGATTGAACGAAATCGAACATTTTTAACGGTTTTTTTTGAACGATTAGTTCTGTGTTACCCTTTTATATCGTTCAAAACAAGCTATGAGTGGAGGTAATAAAAAATGGAACACATAAAAAGAAGATTTTTGTGCGTGGGAGTGATAACGGCGTTTTTGCTGAGTATCGCAGTGACTGGCGTCGCAATATCACAACCAGTGCAAAAGGGGAAAGCGGCGATAGCGACGGTGCTAAGCGGAGAGAAGGTAGAATCGAATGGAGTAGGGAAAGTGCCGATCGGACTTGTTCATCGCGGGCACGGTTTCGCCCTAAATGGGGAAGAATTCCATGTGCTCAGGGTACATGTCATCAGAGCAATGCACTTAGAACCGATATACGTTAAGGCACTTATGGGGGAGAACGCGAGTATCGAGGACATAGAAGCAGAAACAGGGAATCGAACGCCATATCTTCGCGGATATATGCGGTTAGGAGAGAACCATTATAGACTGGTCAATATGTCTGTTGATGCGGATGAAACCAATGGTAGTACAGTATTTAAAGCAGATATCCTGGGTCCGGTGCAGGAAACTAACAGAACCGTAGGGCGTATCTGCATAACTACCATGGACTATGAAGGTGTTCGGATAGGCGAAGGCGAGCTGAGCATGGATGAAGGCGAATACAAAGGCGAATACAGGGTGCTGCTCGATATGCTTCCACCGCGATTGAGGGCAATGCAGAAGCTGCATCAGATGCGGTGGCGATAGATCAATTAAGTGCGTACGAGGACCTGAGAAACTAAAATGGCTGGGTGGGTCCCGAAACCACCCGATTTTTTTCTTTTTCTATTCACTTATCATTACTTTTTTACCCCTTCTTTTTGGTACTATTTCCAACCGCGCATGTTCAAATTTATTTTTTAGCTCTTTGCCTTGCTGCAAATAATCAAGAAATAAAGCTAAAGCTGCTATTTCCGAATGCGGTTGATTTGATACCGCAATGTTCCAATCAGCGACTTCAAAAACATCATAAGGAACCTTCTCGGCGCCTACTACGACCATTATACGAGCCTTCTTCGCCTCTTTCCTTATTTCATCTATCGCGTCAAGGATGTTCTCGCCGTACATCGTGAGATGGCACACTTTTCCGCCTTTTCTCTTCCATTTCTTTACCTCTTCGCGCCATTTCGTTTCTGTTTGCACAAAGAAGTCGCCACCCCATCGCTTTGTTACTTCTTTTATGCTTCTCGCCACCCCCTTATCCTCGGAGGCGAGTATCATGCCCCTTGCACCTAATGCCCTTGCAACTAATCCGACATGCGTGGTTATTCGTTTATCGCGCTCCGGGCGATGTCCCAATCTCAGCACTACAATTTCCATTACACTTTAAATTAAAACATTCCCTACCTACTTTTGTAAATAAATGTTTGAAAGAGCATGTCGGGAAAGAAGAGAAGAATAGTAAGAGTCGGAGATGTAAGGATAAATCTCGACGAAGTGTTGGGAGATGTCCGAGGCGAAGAGATAGAGAACATCGCTACTGATATCCTCCAGGAGATGGGGGAGAGACGATTGAAACAATGGAAGCCAAAATTGAACATATTTGCACATGCATCGGATATCGCAGAATGGGATAACGTGCTTCTTAACCGATATTGCCCAGTGTACGCGAACATAAAAAAAGAATATGGATCGGATTCTGGCTTGCAGGACGCTTATAAAGGTCTGTCCAGACAATTGGCATTTGCGAGGGATTTGCTCGATTTCGCGATAAAATTATTCGGACGTGATAAGGAGATAGACCTTGGACGCTCTATTACGTATCCTACAATGAACACATCCATGCTGACGGGATTTTACGGCAAAAATTTGGAAGATATGGATAGAGCACTCTCCTATGCAGAATCCCAACTATCAGAGTTGCTTATTTCAGATTATTCCGCGACCGAAAAGGAGATAGAAGAGAAAACGCTGCACGCGGGCTCTCTTATATTTCTTGCAATGGAAATAACAGAGAGCATAAAAATGTGCTGTTTTAATTTTTTCAATGCCGGTCGGCATGCAGCAACGGAATATTCAGATTTTCCTCCGGTAGAGACTGAGGTTGGGATTGGTGCGGTTGATACAACCAAACCAGTTGTAGTTTTCTTTGGCAATAATTTCCTACCGGCATGGTTCGCGATTGAGCACATAAGAAAGGAAGGTTTAGGGGATGCGATAGAAATTTGTGGTGTGGGTGCGGTAGGGCATGACATCCCGAGATTTTACAAAAGGGGGAAGGTTCTCACATCGGGAATAAAGGCAAGAAAGGTTTTCCGAACGGGCATACCAGATGTGGTGGTAGTCAGCGACCTGTGTTTCGAGTTTGACATATTGGCGGAAGCGAAGAGAGTGGATGCGAAGGTGGTAGTACACAGATATAAAGTTGGTAATGAGTTTGAAGATCGATCTGAGGATTCTGTGAGCGACATACTCCACGATATAGTCGAGAATGACTTGCCAGGCGTACAACTAACAATTCCGGAGAAAGCGGGGGTGCTTGCAGTTAAATTGGCGATGGAGATAAAGAAGAAAGGCAAGAGAAAAGGGAACTATTTGTTATCGGAGGAGAGGCTGAAAGAAGAAGCATCGAGATGCAAATTATGCGATACCTGTTTCGAGGTATGTCCAAGCAGGTTGGCGCTGAGCAAAGCGATAAAAGAGGGAGTGAAAGCACTTGCAGATATTTACGATAACTGCATATTCTGTGGAGAGTGCGAAAGAGCGTGCCCTGAAGGGATTCCGATAGTTGATTTGATTACAAGTGCTGCGTCTATCGCAGGGAAACTAAGAGAAGATAATTATCTTATGCGTGCTGGCAGAGGTCCAATGTCAGAGTTAGAGTGGCGAGACCTGACTTTTGGGATAATACTCGGTGGAAACGGTCCAGGAATGATTAATATCATAGGGTGTGGAAATTATCCAGGTTCGGAGCGCGAAGTAGCAGAGATAGCAAGATATTTCTTAGAGAGGAACGCTCTTGTTACTCTTTCTGGTTGTGTAGCCGCAGAGGTTGCGAAATATTTCGATGCAGAAGAGAAGAAATATTTATTTGAGCAATACATCGCAGCAGGCGTGCTGAAGGGTTTAGTGAATTTTGGAGGATGTACTGCCATTTCGCACGTTCCTTCGGCGGTATATCGAGGCGCATTGGTGGGCAGCGGATACGTCCCCAAAGCCAACTGGACACAGATTGCTGATTATCTCTATGCGAGGCTGCCCGTGGTAGTGATAATGTGGGGTGCCGGGAGCGAAGAGATGTATTCCGTGGCATCAGGACTCGTGAGGTCAGGCATACCGGTAGTCGTTGGTCCGTCAGGCTTCAAGTTTAAAAGATTTTTAATGGGGGATAAATACGACAGGAGCAAGTGGTGGATGTATGATGGCGTCGGGGGAGAGAAGAAAGAGGTAGAACCCTGCCCCACACACATGCTCGTGCCTGTAGAGACGAAAGAGGAGGCAATAGCAATGAGTGCTAAATTACTGCACCGACCACTTGCGCTGCGAGATCCGAGACTGGCGAGTTTGGAGGCAGAGAACGAAGCACATAAGATTTTCTTTGATGAATATCCCGATGATTGGCATTTGTACGTGCGGTCAGAGCAGGAATTGCACGTGATGAGAAAGGTGGAGTTGTTAAGGAAGCTGGAAAAGGAGCATGGATGGGTGATAGAAGGCATGCGAATAAAGAGGGCGAGGCATAGATCTGGCGAGCTGATGGATATGGGGGAGTATAACAATAAATATGGAATACAATTGGGCAGATATTCGACGCTTGTGCCGAGGTTGGTAGGTAGGTACAAAAATATTTAAGTAGTATTCGAGCCTCATCGATGGGGCTTATCGGACGGAAATATGCCAGCCAGCGTTTTTTCATGTTCTGGCTGCGATTTCGGCACAGTATTGCAGGCGCTTCGTTGAATGATGCGGGGTTTCGGATTCGGATATGACACCTATTGCCGGATGTTCCATTACGCGAGGGCTTAAATGCAGAAAATATGATCTACTATTTATGTCACGATATAGTTAAGGGGGATATTCCACCTCTAAGTGTAGATCATATTTTCTTTGGATATTCCACCTCTAAGTGTAGATCATATTTTCTTTGGATATTCCACCTCTAAGTGTAGATCATATTTTCTTTGGATATTCCACCTCTAAGTAATTTGAAATTCTCTCTTGCAAATGCTCAGTTGTTGGGCTATTTGAATTTGCTAGGACGTTCTTTT
>QMVO01000056.1 GCA_003661125.1 Methanosarcinales archaeon | reverse complement strand
CCTTTTTCAAGGTTCTCATACTTAACCGTTAGGGCCCCATCTTCCGGTATCACCTCTGGAACTCGTGACCTTATATATTTCACCCCGTATTTCTCCTTTAACTCCGCCACTAATTCTTCATCTTTTCCAAATACCCTTATATCCATGTAGAAGATGTAAACCTCCAGGTCCGGAAATCTCTCTTTTATTACCCACGCCTCTTTCGCCGTGTACGCACAACACGCCGTAGAGCATATTTCATTCTCCTGGCATCTCGACCCAACGCACTGGATGAATCCAATCCTTTTCACTCGCTTTCCATCCGATGGTCTTAACAGTTCCCCGGTCTCACTCGCAGTAGCAGCCCTGAGAATGCCTTCAAAGTCCAGAGAGGTAACGACATCAGGATTGCCAAATCCATAACTCTTCGCTATTTCTGGAATATCGTAACCCGGCGCTAACACCACGCTCTCCACTTCTACTTCCTTACCCGACACTTTCAGCTTGAAATTCCCGGCTGAGCCTGATAAACTTTCTAATTCGCTTGACAGCATCAATTCTATGTTCGGATGATTCTTCACCTTAACCACGTATGGTGATAGCCCTGTCTTGCATTCTGCAAGCTCCGCCATCTTTCCTCCCAGCTCTGCATTCTTCTCTATCAAATATACTTTATAGCCGGCATCTGCAAGGTCAAGAGCTGCTGTAATACCTGCAACTCCTCCTCCAACAACTGCTATTCCCATTTCTTACACCACCTTCCCAACTATTTCTTTCGTATCTACGGCAGCTTTGTCCAGACCGAGCTTTTTCGAATCTATTCCAAGCGCGAGACCCAACAACTGCGTAATATAAATAACCGGCATGCCTATCTCGATATTTAACGCTTTTTCTATATCTGGCTGCTTCGCATCCAGCATCATGCCACAGAGTGGACATGCGAGTGCAATACAATCAGCACCTGCACGTTTCGCCGCTTCCAATACATTCTTCGCCATCTCAAATGCTATGTCCGCTCTCGTCATCATCAGCGGACCACCACAGCACTTCGTCTTCATGTAGCTAAAATCTACGCATTCGCCCCCTATCAGCTCTATCAACTGGTCCATCAAAATCGGGTCGTCAGGATCATCAAAAGCTGTTGTGGGCGGTCTTCCTATATAGCATCCATAATACGGTGCTACCTTTATGTTCACTTTTTTCACGATTTTACTTTTCAATTCATCCATTCCTATTTCATTTATGAAGACATCCAGTACATGTCTCGCCTTTATCCCGCCCCTGTAGTCCAACGAGGGATCTATCTCCTTCATCTTTGCACGTAAACTCTCATCTTCCTTTAGTGCCATGTTACTTCGCTCTAAATTGTAATAACATATACTGCACGGCGTTACAATATCCAACCCGTCTTTTTCGGCAATCGCAAGAGTCCTCGCGTTTAACGCGTAAACCAGTATCGGATTCTCTGCTTCCGCAGCACCACAGCAGTTCCAGTCTTCCACTTCCGCCAGTTCAATCCCCAATTTCTCGAACACTGCCCTTGTTGACATATCCTGATCCACCGCGGTACCCGCTGATGGACAGCCAGGATAGTACGCTAATTTTCTTCCGTTCATTTTAATCACCTATTTTCTCAAATATCTTCTTCACTTCACCTGTTCTCTTTATCTTCTCCGGCAGTATTGCTTTTGGACCCATCTTTCCTTTCTTAAACATGCGCATACCGAAATCCTTGTAATCTTTCATCATTGCACGCATACCCTTGATAAAAGACCCTTCCTTCTTCGGGTAATATTCCTTCGCAAGTCCTATATCATAGAGCCGCCCGTACTTTTCCAATTGATGCAAGAAAGCCTTATCAAACAGTGGTCTGGGGCTCTCTATCTTCAACTTGCCCGCTTCTTCTTCTTTTTCCGCTATCCGCCTTATCGCGCCCAGCACATCGCTAACCACTACATCTTGCGGGCATCGCGCCGTGCACGTTTGGCAGATAAGACAAATCCACAAGTCAGGATTTGACAATACCTCCTCTCGCATGCCCAATAAACTCATCTGGATAATCTTCCTCGGATTGTAACTCGGAACGATTTCCGTGATTGGACATCCCAGCGTGCAGGTACTGCACTGGAAACATGATGCGAGATGTTCTCCTCCTGGCTCATTCATTATCTCGTTCCGGAAGTTCGGGTCTAACTCCCATGTTTTTATCGGCATTTTCTCCTCTTTTTCTTCTTCCTATCTTAATTTGTCTTCTAACTCTTCCTCTTCGTAAGTTACGAACGGTAGTGGCTCCTCAACATCCCTACCAGGCACGTACTCGAAAATCTCCTGCACCTTCTCCGCAATCACTGGATATAACCTCGTCAATGGTATGTCCTTTGGACAAGCGTCCTCACATGCGCCACATCCAACACAGGTCGTGCTGACATGATAAACGCGCGTGAGATGGTACATTAATTGGTTTGCAGGCACACCTACCGCGCCCCTTAGCTTGGATAAATTTAACAAATCACCGCCAACAGGATTTCCCAGGGGTTGGTCAAAGAAGCATTCCTTACAGTAGCATACCGGACACATATCTCTGCAATTCTTGCATACTATGCAATCTCGCAAGAACTCCTCCAACTCTTCCATGCTACTTATTTTCGCCAGTTCCTCTTCCTTCTTCTTTGCATCCGCTGCAATTTTCTCTTTTTCCCCTTTTCTTTCTATCTCCTTATCCTCCAGCGATAGTTCCGCCGCAGACAAAGCGTCTAAGCCCATATCCGTTATTCCCGTAACCAGCACTTTTTCGCCATCCACTCTCGCAATACCAATGTCCCCAACGTCCGCGAGCCGGTGGTCACAGATCGCACAGGCTTCTCTTATCGCGATCCCTTTTCCTTTCAATTCCTCTATCTTCGCACTGTCTACCCAGTCACCTATCTCTCCATAGTGGTCTGCATAATCCTGATTCTTGAAAGCACCCGAACAATCCACGCTTATCAGAAGCACACTCTCCTTGTCTATCTGTTTCAACTTTATCAATTCGATCGCTGCCCTTATTTCACATGGCTTTGCCACAATTCCTATTTTCTCTTTTATCGTCCATCCCTTCACGATATTCGCGGCATTTACGCTAAATGAAGGAGCAAATATAGCCGGTGCTGGAGGTTCTATCTTGTTCTTGTCTGTTACCATCATGTATGCCACATTATTTCCCACCTTATGTGGCAGTATCAGGCAATCCACAGTTTTCTTATCGAGTAATCCCTTTAATAGCCCTTCCAAATCCTCATATTTTAACTCTGTTCCTTTCATAGTATCTTTCCCCTCATTGGATTAGGTCCCAATTTCTTTATGTCTTCCGCCATTTCCTTCATTATTCTTGCAAACTTATCTCCCTCGGATGCACTGCACCATTCTGCTCTGACCCGGTTATCCAGCCCAAACTGTTTCAGAATCGTCCTTATTGCCGCAATCCTTCGCCTGGCATAGAAGTTTCCTTTTATGTAATGGCACTCCCCTGGATGACAGCCCCCAATGAACACTGCGTCTGCACCATTTAATAGCACTTTGAGCACAAACATCGGATCCAACCTCCCTGAACACATAAGTCTTATTAGCCGAACGTTCGGCGGGTATTTCTTACGTGACGTCCCTGCAAGGTCTGCGCCGGCATAAGTACACCAATTACAGGTAAATCCGATTATTTTCGGCTCAAAATCCTCTTTCGCTTCCTCTCCCATTTTTCTATTCTCACTCCCTTCCTTTTCTTTGTTTTTCCTTCTGCCTTAATATATTTCGTCTTCTCTTTTTCTATATATAAATTTTTCGATATTTTTGCCGCGTCCATACGTCCATAGATACTTTAGCAGAAAATATATGTGCCCGAATTTATTGGGTTTTGCTCAAATAACCTAACTTTTTTAGGTTTTTTAGCAAAACCAAATCCTTTTAGGGTAGGGTTTTTGTATTCCTAACTTTATAATAGAGATGAGGAATAAAAAATGAAACTATTGAGCGAAGTCGAGCCCGAGGTAAAAGTAGCGGTAAAGAAAATAGAGGGTGGCTTGGAAGTCAAAGGGCATCTGGAGGAATTGGGCATTTCTGAAGGAACCGAGCTTACGGTGGTAGCCACTGAGCCGGTGCATGTGCATGTAGGACCTATTTCACTGAAAGCAGCAGGAAGAGAAGCAGTCGTAGCTCGTGGATGGGCAGATAAGGTGTATGTGGAGAAAGAAGGGAAAACGCTTCCTCTTTTAAGACTTGAAGCAGGTGATAAGGGAACGGTAAAAACAATTGAAGGCGGAAAAGTCTTTGAAGATAATTTCGCTGAACTTGGCATAGAAAAAGGGAAGGAAATAGAGTTCTTACGCCATCTCCCTGACGACACTCTGGTATTGAAAATAGACGACCGCGAGATACGTATGGGCGAAGGTCAGGCATCGAAGGTGCTGGTAGAAAAGGAAGGACAATCCATCCAGATTAATTATCTCAGGGAAAGTGAGAAGGCAAAGATAAGCAAAGTAATCGGTGGAACCTCGCTTAAGGAAAAATTTGAACAAATGGGCATAGTGGAAGGGAAAGTGATAACATTGGTCAGGAAGGAGATTCCTGCACCCGTTCCAAAAAGGGGAAGCTATGTGCTTGCGAAAATTGGCGAACAGTTGATGACTATTGGGCACGGACTCGCAGAAAAGGTCTGGGTGGAATAAGTACAAAAATAAAAAGAGATGGAAGAGCAGAATAATTCCATGAGCTGGGATGAAGGCAATGTGCTGACGTTAAGTCAGTTGAGACCCGGTGAAGCCGGAAGAGTTATGGCAGTTGAAGGTGGGCATGGCATTCGCCAGAAGTTGTTTTTAAGGGGTTTATTTGAAGGCAGTATAGTTCGTGTGATTTCTTGTTACGGACCCGTCACTGTAGAAGTAGATAGAAACACGGTGTCCATAGGCAGAGGGATGGCGCAAAAGATTGTCGTAAGGAGGCTATGAAAGAAATGGAAAAGAAGTTGAGTGAAATGGAATTTGATGAAGTAGGAACGGTGAAAGAGATAGCAGAGGATTTAAGAAAGCAAGTAGCAGGTATGGGCATCAGAGAAGGTAAGAATATAAGAATGGCAACGAAGCAGCCTATAAAAGGACCGGTGGTGGTAGAAGTTGATAAGTCGTTCACGTCTCTGGGGTTAGGTGTAGCGGAAAAAATAGTCGTAGAGGTGGGATAGAAAAAGGAGGTAGAAGAAGAGAAATGAAAATCTTATTGATGGGGCATCCGAATGTGGGGAAAAGCGTTTTCTTCAACCGGCTCACGGGAGCAAAAGTGTTTGAGTCAAATTATCCGGGAACCACGGTGGATTTCATGCGAGGCTGGATGCGTTTGGAAGGAGAAGATGTCGAGCTAATAGACGTACCCGGGGCTTTTTCGTTGGAGCCGAAGGACAAAGCAGAAGAAGTGGCGGTAAAAATGCTGGAAGAGAATCGGGACTCGGTGGTGGTATGCGTGCTCGATGCATCGAAAGTAGAGCGAGGTCTTTACTTAGCTCTGGAGATCATTGAACGCGGTTATCCGGTTATAGTGGCATTGAACATGTGGGACGTTGCAGAGGACAAGAATATAAGAATAGATGTGGAGAAACTGGAGCGGATTTTGGGTGTGCCCGTAGTGCCAACGACGGCGATAAGTGGAGAAGGCTTCAAGGAGCTCGTTTCTAAGATAAAAGAAGCGGCACCTGTAAAAATAGAAAAAATCATTGAAAACGCAGGAGGTGGTGAAAGTGCCGCTGTCAGTGGATGAAAGATGGGATTTGATAGAGAAGATATCGAAACAAACGGTGGAATTTGGTGCGTATAAGCATACGTTGAAGGACGCAATTGCGGAACTCACGGTTAAGCCGCTTACAGGAATACCGGTTGCAATTGCTGTTCTATACGGATTCTGGTCTTTTTTCATCGATTTCGCAGGCACGCTGTTTACTGACGGCTTTATGGTCCGGCTATTCGATGAACACTGGCTGCCGTGGCTGCAGTCCGTTTTCCCCGGCGGGCTGGGAAACCCGTTCTATGCTCTCATGGTGGATGCGGGACATTGGGAGAACGGAGTGCTTGTAGCCTCGGACAATTGCTTTGAGGCTTTTGGCGTGCTCACCAGTGGTTTTTTCGTGCCATTTGGCGTAGTGCTGTGGGCAGTACTGGCGTTTTATCTGGTGTTTGCAATCCTGGAGGATATAGGATATTTGCCAAGACTGGCGGTTCTCGTTGATACCGTGCTGCACAAAATAGGTTTGCACGGCTATGCGATTGTTCCTACGTTCCTCGCATTGGGCTGCAATATCCCAGGTGTGACAGCAACGAGACCACTGGAAACAAGGAAACAGAGGTTCATGATGATTACGCTGTTGTCTGTATTCGTTCCCTGTGGAGCGCAGATAGGAATAATGCAGGATCTGGTTCCAGAGCTGATGGGCTGGATCTTCCTGACTTTAGCTATAGGTTATCTCGGCTTCGGGTTTATCCTGAACAAAATCGTGCCGGGGAGGTCGCCGGAGATCATAATGGATGTACCACCATATCGAATGCCAACGTTGAGGAATATAGGAAGGAAGCTGTGGATAAGGACGTCACGTTTCCTGCTGGTTGCGGTCCCTTTCGTTCTGTTAGGCTGTCTGATAGTGGGACTTATGTACCTGACAGGAGCGATGGATTGGTTAGCCACCGTGCTGGGTCCATTTTTGATGGGCTTGTTTGGAGTACCGGGAGAAACAGTATCGCCCCTAATAGCAGGGTTTCTGAGGAAAGACCTGGCAGTGGGCGTGCTCGGTGGTCTCATGGAGCGGGGGATAATGACCACATTCCAGGTGTTCACGTCCGTGGTTCTGCTGTGTATCTATTTCCCGTGTTTAGCGACATTCGCCCTGATGTTGAAGGAAGAGAGCTGGAAAGAGTTCATCGGCAGCATCGCCTCTCTTGTAGTGATGGTGCTGGTCTATGGCGGCTTGATACATTTAGTAGGAATCATGCTGGGGGTGGCATAAACAAATGAACGAAGTAGAAGAGAAATTTGGGCAGATATATTTCGCGGTTTTAGGTGCTATAGCGTTGGTGTTTGGTGTTGCGGAACTGATTGCGAGTGCGGGTGAGGGATTTACATGGGGGATTCTGGATTCCTCAGGGGCTGCAGACCCCATGTTCCTGCCGTGGAGGGCGATAATCCTCATTTCTGTGGGATTCTTTTACCTGAGCAGCGTGAGGAATTTTGCCGAGATACATCAACTGGCGAAAGCAGTGATGGCAAGTATAATGATATGGATCGTTGCAGGAATGGCAATATGGTCGCGGATAGCGGGTTCTATTCCTGGAGAAGAGACGTGGTTTAACAGCTTAGAAGGATTTTTAGCAAGCTATGCACCACCGTATTGCCCGGAAATGTTCTTGCTGCCGTTCTCACTCGTGATTGTGTATTATATCATGAAGGAGAAAGAAGCTCGGATGACGGGACAGAAGTAGAGATAACACTGCTGGGTATATCAGAACTGTGGAGCGATGAGATACCGGAGAGAGCGGACATAAAGTTTATCAGTCGCCGCCCCACACCGGGTGCTACGGAATGTCTTCAGTATATAATCGGGACAGGACCAAAAGTTCCGGATGTAAAGTCCAGAGGAGAGCTTCGGCTAATTCTGCCCGATGAAACGGAGGTAACAGATTTGTCGGTAAAGAACCTCAAGAAGTACATGGTAGACATAGCAACTGGAACTTTGTAATCATCCGGAAATCCACAGGAAAAGAGTTTGAAGTGCAAGTGAAAGAAGGAGTGATTCCAGAGGGTTTCTTCGAGCTGAGGAAGAAGGTGAAAGTAGAGAAGACGGCGACCCCGGAGGAAATAGATGAATTCGGGGCACAATGGGAAGCTGTAAGGGATGCGTTTCTAACACAACCGGACCGGGTGCTTTTTGAAGGTGTAGAAGAGCCGGAAGAAGAACCTGACGTCGTGGGAGGAGCGATATTCTTTTCGATGCTGGTGATAGGACAGACTTCGCTGCTGGCTCTGGTGTACGGTAAGAAAATAGCACGTTGAGATTTGCAATTGAGGGAGGGGAATATATAACACTTCTTTATTGTTTTTTATCATGAAATAGCTCAGGTTAGCAATGCAAAGGAGTAAAATGACAACAACCGAGAAACTTCTACGTCGGATTGAGAAAGGCGGCACTTTAGATGTGCTTGCTACGGAGTTGAATATGTGGAAATCCGTGCTACTGGCGAGGATAGAGTTCATGGTTCGTGCAGGTTATCTCTGCGAAATCAGTTCAGAAAAAGGTCAAGGGTGTGGGGGTGAAGGATGTCCAATGAGTAACACGTGCAGTGTGCCTGCACCGGGGAGTAGGAAGATGAGAATGTATATGTTGACGGAAAAGGGAAGGGAATGCGTTAAGAAGCAAAGAAGGATATGAAAAATTGTCTAAATCTAAAGAAGATAAAATGAAAACCGAACTGAACTGGGAAGAGATATGGGAATATAAACGAAAACAGCGAATGAAACCCATGAGAATTACGTAATTGCTCAATATCCAGTGGATATTAATCGAAAGTTTTATAAAGCGGTATTTCCGATCAATTTATTATGGCACACCCTATCCCGGAAGAGATAGTAACTCTGGATCCCGAAAGTATTGAT
>QMVO01000055.1 GCA_003661125.1 Methanosarcinales archaeon | reverse complement strand
CAAGAAAGATCCGCCTGTAATACCTGAAAAATGGGAATTCGGTACTAAACTGGACGATTGGAACTATCTCTGCGCTAGCTAAGGCGCTCTAAATTTAAATCTCCCTGAAAGGGTTTTGTTCATATTTACTTCGCATTTTAGTCACCCAGAGCATCGATAGGGAATGCAGCTATTTAAAGTTATGTATTCGCTATCCTGAGTATAGCGCCGGGGGGGAGCATCCAGAAACGTGTGGTGGGCTTCCATAAAATTATTGCATAAACTTTTCGGAATGACTATAAACATACCATCAAATTCTTTCCGCTCTTCCCATAAAAATTTAAGCTCTTATTTTACATTATCTCTTCTATCACCCTCGCATAAGCCGGTCGCGTAATAAAAATCCCAAAAAGTAGTCCAACAATGGTCACAATCGCAAAACCCCTTAATGTACCGAGCGCCATCAAAGCAAGTGCAAGCATCGCCACGATAGTTGTCGTGGCAGAGATGAATATTATACCAAATGCAAATGATACTCGCTTACGATACATTGTGGCGGAGGAACGACCACCTGAAAGCACTTCATCCGTTATTATCACCAACTGGTCCACTCCTGTGCCGATTACCGCGATTATTCCTGCAATGCTTGGCAAATCCAACTGCCAGCGTATCACTGCTGCAAATCCCAATATCAGTATTACTTCGCTGAAAAGTGCAAAAAACATCGGCAATACTATCTTCTTCTCCCGGTATCGTAGGCTCACAACTCCTGTAACGGAAATAAGAGCAAGTAACCCGGCGATTAACGCGCCTTCCTTGAATTTCGCGCCCAAATATGCGGGCACTTCTCCTGAACCTATTATCTCCACATTCACTGGTAACGCGCCTGCTTTTAAGTGTATTATCAGCTCCCTTGCTTCTTCTTTTCCTTCCTCCCCTGTCCCTGTGTTCGCTGTCCACACATAAATAACCCCCTCTTTTAGTTTCTCACAAGCATCTTCCGCTATCGGTGCACTGTACACCACCACATCATCAAGCAGCATTGCCAGTTCGTGATTCGCAGGGCTGTCTATTGCACCATATTCAATCGCAGCGTTTCTTAATGCAACTGCGCCTTCCTCATTTAATGCAAAAGGAGCACCCCATTCCTCATACTCCTTACCCTGCCATTTCCTCGTCTCGCTCGTTGGCGTTGTCCCTACGCTTTCTATTCCTTCGCTCCCGTACATCACATGCGCGGTGATATTCCCAATCTCTGCCAATCTTTGCCCTTTCTCTATTTCCCCTTCTGTACCATTCGTCTGTATTCGTATCTCAAACTTACCTGGCTTGCCCACGAGATCCTTTGCAGTTTTGATATCTATGCCTGCTAAGTCTATAACCATGAGGTTATTCCCAACTGTTCTTATCGTTGTGCTCGCCAATCCCAGCATGTTTATTTTTGTTTCTATTATTCGGCGAGTTTCGTCCCTTGTTGCTGGCGTTAGGGATTCCTCGAAAAAATCTTCGCCATTTGGTCTCTTCGCTATACTACCGTTTATCCCCTTTAACACCTCTGACAACCGTTCTTTTGTAACACTCTCCCTTATCTCATACTCGTATGTCCCCCCTTCATCCGTTTTTAACATGATTACCTCGGCGTCCAACTCCTCCTCAAGATATTCCTGGACAGCAGTCGCATTAATAGGTGCATTTATCGTGACTATAGTGCCATTTAATTTCAACTGCAGCGAACTCCCTCCAACTAAATCCAAGCCATATCTCAGATTTCCATTTATTCCCGCATTCACGGGCGGTGGAGGATAAACATAGACGACAAATAAAGCGGCTAAGACGCACAATATCAATGCTATTACCCTTATGTCCCCTAATAATCCTTTTCCACTTTTTTTCATGGTATCATTCTCTCCTTATCTACTTCTTCTCTTACTGTATGTAGTGAATATCTTATAAACCAACACCCACGGGCATCACGTATATTGGCTTATACCTCTCCGGAAGGCTTAAGACCTCCGCAACCTCATCATCATAAAAAGCACCTATGGCGACGGTAGCCAGACCCAGCGCTTCACACTGCAAGTAGATATTTTGCGACACATGCCCTACCTCTATATGCACGTATCTTACCCCGCGGTCGCCATATCTACAGGTTGTTCTTTCATACTCTGCGATAATCACAAAAGATACCGGGGCATCTGCGATGAACATTTGGTTTAAACAAGCTACTGCTAACTCTTTCCGTAAGTCTCCTTCCTTATGCAGTTCTAACACTGAATATTTCTTTGTGTGATATAATCCGGCACCTATATCTTCTGCGCTTTCCTTTCCTATTACTACATACAGCTCCAGAGGATAAGTAGCACCAGCCGAAGGCGCCTTCCCCGCAGACCATATCAATTGCGAAAGTTGTTTCTTTGTCACCGCGGTTCTTTTGAAAGCCCTCCTCGATCTCCTTCTCTCTATCGCTTCTTCTAACGAAACTTTTCCTCTCTTTTCCGCTTCTTCTAATTTTATTTGCATAAAATACCTACTAAATCTCATCAATAATACAATAAATAAAAATATTATATTGACTAAACTTTAATTTAAGCGTGTATGCGTTGGGCCGGTAGCTCAGAAAGGTAGAGCAGCAGGCTCTTAACCTGCCCGTCGGGGGTTCAAATCCCTCCCGGCCCGTTGACTGGACGATGAAACAGGACTATGACGTAATTATAGTAGGAGCAGGTCCTGCGGGACTATTTGCTGCAAATGAACTAAAAGACATAGCGCTTAAGGGTCGGAAAGTTTTGTTGATAGAAAAGGGCAAGGACGTAGAGGAGAGAAATTGTCCTATGGAAGATCTTGGAACTTGTATTAACTGCAAGGACTGTAATATAATGTGCGGGGTAGGCGGTGCAGGGACATTCTCCGATGGCACATTAAATCTCAGACCCGATATAGGCGGTGACCTTACAGAATTTTGTAATCACGAGCTAGCATGGCATCTGGTGAACGAGGTGGACAGCGTCTTCCTTGAGCATGGCATGCCTAACAAGCTGTATAAAGGCAATGATGAGGATATAGAAGAATTGAAGAGGCGAGCAGCCTCGGTTGGTGCCAGCTTTGTAGAAATAAATCAAAGACATATAGGTTCAGATAAAACAAAAGAAGTGATAAAATCGTTTAAAAATAATTTGACGGCGCATGGTATTGAATTTATGCTGAATACCTCTGTTGCCGATCTTCTCATAGAGGAGGAAGGAGGAGGAATAAAAGTATGCAGGGGTGTGATAACGGATAACGGAGAAGAAATAAGGTGCAGATGCACAATATTAGCACCTGGTAGGGTCGGTGCTTCTTGGGTCGAGCAGATGATAAAAAAGCATGGGATAGAAGCAGAATATGCGGGTATAGACGTCGGCGTGAGGGTAGAGGTGCTGGCGATAACCATGAATCCTGTGACGAGGATAAATCGCGACCCGAAGTTTCATATAAGGACGAAGCGGTATGACGATTTTGCCAGGACGTTCTGCATAAATGAGCGAGGATTTGTAGTTAAAGAAGTATATGATGATTTTATAGGTGTAAATGGGCATTCGATGAAAACAAAAAAGTCTGAGAACACCAATTTTGCTTTCCTCGTGCGCGTGGAGCTTACAAAACCGGTTGAAAATACCACCCGGTACGGGCGGTCAATTGCAAAGTTAGCAACCACAATCGGCGGTGGCAAGCCGATAGTACAGCGAATGGGCGACTTGAGACGTGGAAGGCGGTCAACATGGAGGGGAATAAAGCGGAACCTGGTGAAAAACACGCTGACGGACGTTACTCCTGGTGATATTTCTATGGCTCTCCCTCATCGAATCACGATGGACATCATAGAGGGCTTGGAGAAACTGAATGAGATTATACCGGGTGTTATGTCGGATTCAACTTTGCTTTATGCACCAGAGATAAAGTTCTACGCGATGCGGATAAAAGTGGACGAGAAAATGGAGACTTCGGTGAAGAATCTTTTTGTGGCAGGTGACGGTGCCGGTTTATCAAGGGACATAGTTAATGCAGCAGCTACGGGTTTACTTGCGGCGAGGGGTGTAAAGAAGAAATGAAAATAATCACTTTGGGGTTCCTGCTTGTGTTCATCGGAATTCTGGTCATTCTTGCAGGGATAGTTATCATGGCTTACCAAAGCTGGAAGACCGGGGTAGAGGGCATGGAAGATCAGAAAACAGGCATGAGAGGCGGTGGTGTTATTATGATTGGTCCGATACCTATTATATTCGGTACTGACGTTGGCGCATTAAAGCTCGTGATGATTTTTGCGATTGTGTTGATGGTAATTGCGGCTATTCTCTTTTTTCTTCCACTGAGAATTATATTTTAACGCCGCGATGCCGGGGTGGAAGGAGCAGTTTGCAGGGATAGCAGGTATTATTGGAGGTGCAAACAGCCCCTTATAACCTGTTTACAGCTTCGGCAAATTTGCCAGCGCTTGCTTCACCAACTCCGCAGGGTACTCATAATCGACCAGCTTACCTGCATGGTATGCATCGTATGCTCCTAAATCAAAGTGTCCATGTCCGCTGTTTGCAAAGAAGATCACCTTCTCCTCCCCGGTTTCTTTACATCTTAACGCCTCGTCTATCGCTCCCTTCACACAATGCGCAGTCTCTGGTGCTATAACAAAACCCTCTGTACGTGCGAACAGGTTTGCAGCTTCAAATACTTCGTTCTGGTGGTATGCAACCGCACCCATGTATCCCTCGTGAGTGAGCTTACATAACGACGGCGCATCTCCATGATATCGCAATCCGCCTGCGTGTATCGGTGGTGGAACAAAATCATGTCCGAGGGTATGCATAGGAAGAAGTGGTGTTAGCATTGCAATATCGCCAAAGTCGTATGTATAAAGCCCTTTCGTCAGTGTTGGACACGCCATTGGCTCACATGAAATCACTTGCAGGTCAGGTTTCTCACCCCTCAGTTTATCACCTACGAATGGATAACACTGCCCAGCAAAATTACTTCCACCACCAACGCATCCAAATATGTAATCAGGATAAATGTCAATTTGCTCAAACTGCTTCTTCGATTCCAAACCCACAACCGTCTGATGAAGCAAAACGTGATTAAGTACGCTTCCAAGCGCATATTTCGTGCCTTCATGCGTTGCCGCATCCTCTACCGCTTCGCTTATTGCTATACCCAGGCTTCCCGTGCACTCCGGATCTTCTTCCAAAACCTTCCTACCCGCATTTGTTCTTTGCGTAGGACTGGGAAATACTTCCGCGCCCCAGGTCTCTATGAGAACTCGCCTGTAAGGTTTTTGCTCATAACTTATTTTCACCATATATACGGTGCACTCTAGATCGAACAGACAGGTGCCAAAGGCCAATGCACTTCCCCACCGCCCTGCTCCTGTCTCGGTTGCAATTCGTTCCACGCCCTCCTTCATGTTGTAATAAGCCTGTGCAACCGCAGTGTTTGGCTTGTGGCTTCCAGGTGGACTGACGCCTTCCCATTTGTAATATATCTTCGCTGGTGTCTTCAGTTTTTCCTCCAATCGCTTCGCTCTGTACAACGGCGTGGGTCGCCAGAGCCGGTAAACGTCTCTAACTTCCTCTGGTATGGGAATCCATCTCTCTGGGCTCATTTCCTGCTTTATCAACTCCGTTGGAAAGATTGGCGCCAAATCCTCCGCCTTCACTGGCTCTTTTGTTCCCGGATGTATGTATGGTTTCAGAGGTGTCGGTAGGTCCGCCAAGATATTATACCACTCCTTCGGGATTTCCTCCTCATCAAGCACGATCTTCACTCTCTCGTTCATTTTATCTTCTCCACTTATTCCGCATAAATGCCCAAAACTGTATAAATATATCCATATATAAAAATAAAAATTCTCATGCAGCAAAAGACAAACGGGCGGGCGTGGAAAAGTAAAATATAAAATAAGAGACAGCATAATTCCTCCTAAAGCAAAGACATCCAATTGGATTATAGGAATTGGTTGAAAGCCGAGGAGGAGAAGGATTACCTTTCGAGAATAGAGAAAAAGGATAGGGGACCAAAACGCTTGAAAACTTCTTTGAAAATCCGCATCGCCTGGGTACGATGGCAGTCATTACCGATTTGGACGAAAGTGAGGAGCATATGCTTGAAACATATGTCGCTCAAACATCGCCATTTAGGTTTATATCGAATTTACCAAATAACTTAGGTTTTTTCCTCTTTTTCTAACTTTTTTAGGGTTCATTTCTCAAAATCGAATCTTTTTAGGGTTCGATTTATTATTCCCTAACTCAGAATGTGTTTTTGGATTGGAAAAAAATCCTAACAAAAAGAAGGCAAAAAGGGAAAGATAAAAAAATTAGGAGGTGAAAAGAAGAAAAAATGAACAAAATAAAAAGAAGAAGTGCTGTTGTAGTGATAACAAGCATTTTATTATTAGGAGTTCTGGCGCTATCTACGGGGATTGTAACCGCAGAGGAGATGACACCAGAGGAACTGTTCGAGCTTCTTTCCGGCGGCTGGGATTTTAATGGCACGCTGACGATAGATGGACAGACCATGCCCACTATCGGCACGAGAACCGTCATCCTGACGGAACCAACATCCGTTGATTTTGTTGCAATAATGGAAGGCGAGGAGGAAGCCGAGACAGGGAAAGCGTGGTGGGACGCGGAGAAGGGAAAGCTTGCGATTAAAGAGGGAGAAGAAGAACCGAGGTATTTCGAGTTACTGGAAAATGGCTACGGTGCCACGTACGAATTAGAGGAAGGAATCCCGGATTGGGGCATTACAGAGAAACTTTTCTGCAAGGAGAACGAGACTATCGTCGACGAGAATACATTGGCACATATTTGGGTAGCGAGAAATGCAACAGGAGTCGTAGTAGCATCATGGGAATGCACGTTCACGCGAACTGATGAATGGCACGTGGTCGAAGGAATTTTGATTCAGGATGCGATTGACAACGCCGCCGATGGTGATACGGTAATCGTGCACGAAGGTATTTACGAGGAGCAGTTGTATATTGCGAAGAGTCTTGATTTGAGAGCTGCGGAAGGCGAGAACCCGGAGATTTGGGCGCCTGCGCCGGAGGAGCTGGAAAGCTATGACTTCGATTTTGAGATAATGCCAGAACGGATTGGGCCATTTTCAGCCACACCGATAATTATGGTAAACGGGAGTTCCGACAATGTCCGCGTAAATATCTCAGGATTCGCTATTGATGGCAGCTCTGTAACGCCAGGAACATTAGAATACGGAATAGATGGCGTACTGTATCTTAGAGCGGACGGTACAATCGAAGACAATGAAATCAGAAATATCTGGGGAATGCGAGGACGCATGGCTGAAGGTCGAATTATGTGGAATGGTTTTGGCGTGTTTATGTTCTCTGACTCTGCTTTGCCCAATGAGGCAACCATCCGCGGGAATAACGTCCATGACTATACAGGTAAAGAAAGTTTTGGGATATACGCTATGGGTAAAGGCTGCAGAGCTACAATTACCGAAAACACCGTTACTGGTGCAAGATCACCGGAGTTCCCTGATCAGACAGCCATCACAGTGTGTGATCATGCCACAGCCACAGTGACTAACAATATCGTCAGCGACTGCATTTATACAGAAGAGTTTGACTATGCCGTTGGAATCCTGTTTACCGATTCAAATGGTACAATAGAGGGCAATACTCTTATTGACTGCGGTATAAACATAAATTGTGGATTTTTCAGTCCCCACTCGGTGGTATCTATCAAGGATAACACAGTAGATGCCTCAGGAGTTCATGAGACAGATAGTGGACCGCTTGTTGGTATTGAGTTAGAGCGCTATGAGAAGCCGATTCCATGGTATGAGGGAGAAGCATCCATCACAGCTACCATAGAAGGCAATCAGCTCATTGGCGTATCCGGTATCGGTGTACCCAGCACTGGCATATCCGTAAGAGGGGAGGAAAATACTTCTTGCGGCTCTGTGAAAGCAACAATCGCCAGAAACACAATCTCTGGTTGGGAACGTGGCATCGAACTACTCAAACAGTCAGATAGTACCGTCTACCTCAACGATTTCGTGAACAACACGCAGAACGTTTTTGTGAACGAGTCAACGAACGTGTACAACTCTCCAGAAAAGATAGATTACACCTACGAAGGTCGCGACTACACGAACTACTTAGGCAACTACTGGAGCGACTACGAAGGCGAAGATGCTAATGCCGATGGTATTGGCGACGCGCCATATGTCATAGCAGGAGACAATCCAGACAGCTATCCGCTGATGCATCCGGAAGAGAACTACGAGCAAATAGGCATTCTGGTCGTAGCGCATGGCAGTCCACGTGAATCGTGGTGCAAACCCGTTCGTGATGCGGTGGAAAATGTTAGCCTGGGGTATCCCAAAGAAGTTGGTTTCCTGGAATTCGTGGGTGAACTTGATGGTTACAATTTCATCCACGAAGCAGTTGACAAACTCGATGAGCAAGGAGTTACAAAAATTATAGCAGTGCCTCTGTTCATATCATCGCACAGTGGACACATCGCGGAAATCGGATACGTGCTTGGGCTGCGAGAGACATTACCTGAAATGGTAGCGAGAGTAACAGGTGCGATGGATGAGGAAAAAAAGCCGGGAGAGAAAGTAGTAAGCAGAACCCAGACATTTGTTGATGGAGT
>QMVO01000054.1 GCA_003661125.1 Methanosarcinales archaeon | reverse complement strand
TTTAATTAATTAAAATTAAAAATAAAAACGTAAATGAGCGTATGGAATGAGTTGAAGTTCGGAGAAAGGACATTTTTTCCCAAGGTGCGGAAATTAGAGGAGCTGAAGGAGGTCGTGTTTGATAAGAGCTTTTTAAAGCACGCAAACATGGATATGGATGTATATTTCATGTTCAGGGAAGTATCGAAGGACAAGGAGGACGAGAAGAGGATTAAGGATAAGGGATTAAGATACGACATCACCATTATCCCTCCGAAAAAGCTCGGCTTGGAGTTTGTTAAGACCGCAGGGCACTATCATCCTTTTCTACCGGGTTCAAAGATAACCTATCCTGAGGTGTATGAAGTATTGGAAGGCGAAGCGCATTACCTTTTACAGCACAGGGAGAAGGAAGGTGCTACGGAGAAAATAACAGACGTAGTGGTAGTAAAGGCAAAGAAAGGAGATAAAGTCATAATTCCTCCTAATTACGGGCACGTTACGATAAATCCTTCTGAAGTGGTTTTAAAGATGGCAAACTGGGTTGCAAGCGCATTCTCCTCGGTATACGAGCCGATGAGGAGGAGAGGCGGGGCGGCTTATTTTGAGCTGACAAATGGCGAGTTTGTAAAGAACGAGAGGTATGAGGAGGTGCCGGATATAAGATTCTTGAAGCCATCGGATGTAGAAAGGGAAGTTGGGCTAAGCTTAAGTAAAGAAGTGGAAATATATGAGCTGATTAAAGAACCCGAAAAACTTGCGTTCCTTACGGATCCAAACCTTTTAATAAAGAAATAGTATTTTTAGTAAAGTAAGCCTTTTCAGGGCTTGCGGGGACGTGGGCGGAGCCCACGATTGCGAAGCAAAAAAGTTTATGAAGAAAGAAGAAATCCTGATAGAAGCGCTGCCATATATTCGCAAATTCTACGGCTCGAAGATGGTGATAAAGATAGGCGGGCATGCGTTAGTAGATGAGAGTATTATGGATAACATCACGCGAGATGTGGTACTGCTCAGATTTGTGGGGATAAACCCGATAATCGTGCATGGCGGTGGTCCAGAGATAACGAAGTTGATGGAGAAGTTAGGTAAGAAGCCTGTATTTATTGGCGGGCTTCGCATCACCGATGACGAAACAATGGAAATAGCGAGGATGGTGCTTGTAGGCAGCGTTAATGAGCGCATAGTCTCGCTTATTGGGAAGCATGGAGGGATGGGAATCGGATTGTCTGGGAACGATGGAAAGCTAATAGTGGCAAAAAAGCTTAGAAAGCAGAAAGTTGGAATTGATGGCGAAGAAAAAGAAGTTGACCTCGGCTGGGTGGGAGAAATAGAAGAAGTAAATGCGGAGATAATAAACATAACCGCCGAGAAAGGGTATATTCCTGTAATATCACCAATCGCAATGGATAATGCGGGCAACAGCCTAAACGTGAATGCCGATTTGGTTGCTGGCGAGATAGCGTATGCGATAAAAGCAAAAAAACTGATTTTGCTCACCGATGTTCCGGGATTGCTGCGAAATCTCGCTGATCATTCTACTTTGATCACCAAGGCGACAACCACGGAGATAAAAGCGTTTATCGCAAATAGAGTTATCGGTGAAGGGATGCTCCCCAAAGCAAAAGCGAGTTTAAAAGCCGCCTCTGGCGGCGTCACCTCTCATATACTCGATGGACGCGAACCCCATTCCATTTTGCTTGAGTTGTTTACCGATAAAGGAATTGGCACGATGATCACGGAAACTCAAAACCATAAATCCTAATTTTGCTGGCGAGTTTGGGGCATAAGGATTTCGCTACCTTTGTTATTTGCATTGGAATACATCACTGAGGCGCGTAACCGTTTTTCATCCAGAAAGGCTTTTGTATCCGCAGCGAGCTCTTTTGCCCTCTTCTCTCCTTCTACTATTGCATACGTTGCAGGACCAAAAGAGGACATCCCGTGCCCTAACGCACGGGGGTCAAAGAAACTGAAAAGTTCCCTTATTATATCATGCTGAAGCTCTACCTCCTTTTTCTTAAACCCCAGCTTTTGCAACATGGTTAAGCTCGCGGCAAAAGTAAGTATGTCTTTCTCAAGTACCGCGGGCAAGATCCGCATAAGCACTATCCTGCATATTCTCTCTACTTCTTCGCTTTTTATCGGACAATACCGCTTGAAAATTTCTACCTCTTCGAGTCCATGCGCGCCCCTCTTCACCTCTGGTATCGCAACGACAAAGAACCAGTTCTCAGGCAGTGGATGCTGAAAGAGAATTGGAGGTGGGGGAACCTTTGATGCGGAAGAAGGAAGAAAACTCGTTTTTGTTCTTGTTTCCTTTTCGGCTTCATATTCTCGAAATACATGACCACCATCTAAAATGAACCCTCCTTTAGCAAAAGCAGCCGTACCTATCCCTGAAGTACCACCTCTTCCCACCAGTTTTGCTAATTCCACCACGCTATAAATCCTGTTTTCCAGCACAGATATTGCTTTTGCTACACTTAATGAGAGCTGTGTCTGAGAGCCCAGACCCACATGGGCTGGCAACTTTCTCAATATCTTTACACGGTAATTCCTCTCCAGCCCCGGCTCTATTCTACTTCTTATCCGTTCGAATATGTGAGCAACTTCTTTTGTGTTCGCTTCTTCCTCCACAGGTTTATCAGCTACCGAAACCTCTATTTTCAAAGAGGGTTTATTTAATGCCACCCCTATCCCACCATCTACTCTTCCAAGCTTCCCGTTCAGGTCTATAAGAGCGAAGTGAAGTCTGCTCGGAGAAGTTATAAGGACATTCATCTCATCAAATTTTTTTTATTTCGTTTTTCTTAATTAAAACTTCAAGAGCGAAATAAAGATGCAAAGTGATATAGAAGACCAGATAAAAGAAGCAATAGACATAATAAAAAGGGGCGGTACGGTGATTTATCCCACTGAAACGGTCTATGGATTAGGTGCGGATGCGTTCTCCGAAAATGCGGTGCAGAGAGTATATAAAATAAAAGAGAGAGATTTTTCACAACCCATCTCCATTGCGGTTTCTTCCTTCGGGATGCTGCACAAAGTTGCTTATATAGATTCCGAAAGATCAAAAATCCTGACCGAACTGCTACCAGGGCCTGTCACGGTCTTGCTGAGGAAAAAAGACATTGTATCTGAGGTTTTAACTGCCGCATCTGACATAGTCGGCGTAAGATTCCCTGACAATGAAATTGCCACCCGGATAATAAAAGAAACGGGACCTATAACCGCAACAAGCGCAAATGTATCTGGTAGAAATCCGCCGACTTGCGTAGAGGAAGTGGAAATAAAAGCAGATATTATTATAAATGGAGGTAAGTGTAAATATAGTATGCCGTCCACCGTATTGGATATGTCGGCGTGGGCAGATGAAGAAGAGGCGATAAAGATAAAGGAAAAAATAAAAAGAAGAGGAGCATGTTATGACAGAGTACTGCACATCCTGCGGAGTAAAATTGCTGCAGAAGGGCTTCACGGTTTTCCCGTGCCCTAACTGCGGAGAAGTCGAGATAAGTAGATGCGCGAAATGCCGGAAGCAGAGTAATTTATACCGGTGCGAGAAATGTGGTTTTGTAGGACCATAAAGTAAAAAATGAGATGGCAAGGTAAGTCGAAGCGGAAATATACCGGGGGAAGACTCCACCTTCACCGGAAGAAAAGGAAGCACGAAGCTGGAAGACCCGCAGCAGAGACTACTGTCGGCGAGAGCCGAAGGAAAAAGGTTAGGACGAGAGGCGGCGGAGAGAAGATGCGGATCCTCAGGTGTGATTATGCTAATGTCGCAGACGCAAGAAGCGGAACCACGAAAAAAGTTAAGATAATAGCGGTGAAAAACAATCCTGCGAATCCTTTCTTTGCAAGGCGGAATATAACCACAAAAGGTGCGGTGATAGAGACGGAAATTGGAGATGCGGTAGTAACAAGCAGACCTGGGCAGAATGGGGTTGTGAACGCGAGATTAATTTAAAAATGTCCGGAATAGCACGAGAAAGGCGGATTCAAGAAGTGGTATCCAACGTAAGATGTACAAATTAGTAGGCACAATTTGCGGTGAAGTTGGGCTGCATGAATTCGATTTTATCGTGAGTGGAGAAGTAAGAAGAAATGAATACGTAAAAGTATGGCACGAATTAAATGGGTGGATACTTGGACGAGTGGTATCAATAGTGGATGCAGTGAAAAAAACAGCTACTGTGGAAATCATAGGTTATAAAGACGAAAGGGGATTTTTAATGCAGCCAAAGAATACTTTCACGCGTGATGAGAAGGTGTTCAAAGCAGACCAGAGTTTCATCATGGAAACATTGGGACTCAAATCAGGAGGAATCCATTTAGGTATGCTCGACGGGCGTAATATTCCGGTATATCTGAGGAAAGAGGAACTTATCCAGAAACATTGCAGCATATTAGCAAAGACGGGTAGCGGGAAATCATACACTGCTGGCGTGCTAATTGAGGAATTGCTTGAGAAGAATGTTCCTTTGCTTATAATTGACCCTCATGGCGAATATCTCTCGTTGAAATACGAGAACAGGAGTGAAGAGGAGAGAAAACAGATGGATAAATTTGGCATCACACCCAGAGGCTATGCCTCTAAGGTCGTAGTATTCACGCCATTGAATTTTTCCATAAATCCCGCTGCGGATAAGTTATTTCGCATAGATGGAATAAATTTGAGCGTGAATGAATTATATGACCTATTTCCCTTGTCTGATGCACAATTAGGTGTTTTATACCAGAGTATAAACGGAATAAAGGAGGAAAAGGAGTTTTATACTATCGAAGATATTATTAAGAAGGTATCAGAGAGCAAAAGCAGTGCTAAATGGAGAATTATACACTTCCTGGAGAGAATCCGGGAGACGGGGATATTATCTGACAGCCCAACACGTATAGAAGAGCTCGTGAAGGTGGGTAAGGCGTCAATAATAGATATGAAAGGAGCGGAGCCGAAATTACAGCAATTGATCGTATACCGCATCTGCAAAGAGGTATTTGAAGGGAGGAAGATGGGGAAGATACCACCATTTATGCTCGTTATCGAGGAGGCACACAACTTTTGCCCCGAGCGTGGATTTGAAAAGGCGGTCAGCTCAAACATTTTGAGAACCATCGCTTCAGAGGGTAGGAAATTCGGGCTTGGATTGCTGGTTATCTCGCAAAGACCTGCTCGTGTGGATAAGAACGTTATTTCTCAGTGCAATACGCAGATAATCCTCCGCGTAACAAATCCAAATGACATCAGGGCGTTGAGCAGGGGGCTGGAGTTCATGAGCGCGGAGATGGAGGAAGAAATCAAGAGAATTCCGCAGGGTGTTGCACTGCTTTCGAGTCCAAGCATAGAAATGCCCATACTGGTTGATATACGTGTCCGAAGAAGTGAACACGGCGGTAGAGCAGCGGAAGCTGAAGGAGAGGAGAAAAAAGAGGCGGTGCCGAGGAAGATGGGGTGGAACGAAAGGGAGAATATGGGAAGGAAAAGCATGCTTACAAGGCTGCTGGGCGAGTAAAATGATGCTGATCGGTTGGATGCATTGAAAAAGAAACAGTCAGGAATGCATAATATGGAAAGAATAGAAATAGGGACGCGAAAAAGCACCGAACTTATTGATATTACCGGGGAGGTAAGAGAGATTGTCAAAAGCAAAAGTGGCAATGTTGAATCCGGGATATGTGTGATATTTACACGACATACGACTTCGGGAATCATCATAAATGAAAATGAAACTGGACTGAAAAGTGATATCTTAGCGCTTCTAAACGGGTTAATCCCAAAGGGGAAGGGGTACCTGCATGATAGAATAGACAACAATGCGCACGCTCATCTCAGGTCTGTTGTGCTCGGCTCAAGTGTAACAATCCCAATAGAAAAAGGTGATTTAATTCTGGGGACTTGGCAAAGCATCTTTTTCGTTGAGTGTGACGGTCCCAGAAGGAGAGAAGTATATGTAAAAGTGATCACGGGGTAATATTAACATCAGTGAAAAATGCAAAGTGCAAAAGTCGTAATCTGTGGTTGCAAAATTGCCCCAGTGTGGTAGTGGAGATCCCTTGGGCCTGCGGAGCCCAAGATCCGGGTTCGATTCCCGGCTGGGGCATTGAACACAATGAAAAATGAAAATTGTAAAGCGCAAAATTCAAAATTCGACAGATGACTCTTCTTCACTCGTTTAAATGTTTCACATTTTGCATTTTTCAATTTGCACTCAGCATTTTGCAATTACTTATTTCCTGTGCGCCTCTCCCACCATTTCACCAAGGTTCTTATACCCATTAACGACAAGATACTCATTTAATTCACTTCTTAGTCGCGTAAAAATTTCAAATCCTTCGCTTACCAGTGCGCTGCCCACTTGAAACAGGCACGCACCGTTTTTTGCATATTCTATCACGTCCTTAGCAGAAAAGATACCGCCAACTCCAATTATGGGTATTCTCAACTCCTCATACAATTCGAAAATAACTCTTTTACCGCCGAACGCAAGCTCCTTACCGGATTTGCCGCCATAGCCTGTGGGATTACCCAAAAGAGGAATGTCGCGCGTGGGGTCGATTGGTCTGGATATTATTGTGTTGATAGCAGTGATGGCATCAGCACCCGCCTTTTCCGCCGTGAGTGCCAATCCCGCTGGGTCACCCACATTAGGCGATATTTTCACTGCGACTGGAATGCCTTTTTGATGCGCAATGCCTCGTATCTCCTTTATTATACTCTTCAGCAGTTTGGGGTTGTGTTCAACTGCTGCGAACTCCGTATGTGGACAGGAAGCATTAAATTCGAGCATGTCTATTGGATATTTGATGGCGATTCGCACTACTTCTCTGCATTCCTCCACGCTTTTACCAAAAATGCTCAGTATCAGCGGTACATCAGCATACATCGCATCTTCTATTTCCACCCCATAATTATTTATCCCTGGATTGGGAAGCCCCATCGCATTCACATAGGTATAGCTACGAGGTGCTATTTCAAAAAATGTGGGGTTGGGATAGCCTTCTCGCTCATCCAGCCCAACCGATTTTGTCACAACCGCACCCGCACCTGCTGCTGCATATCTATAAAGTAACTTCCCGGAGACACCAAATCCCGCGGCATTCGCAATTGGATTGGGGAATTTGATTCCACAGACTTCTGTTCTTAATAACGGCTCGTTCGCTGGTGTGAAACGTGGAGGAGGGATTGATAATAGCTCAATTTCTTCTCTTGCATTCATATCTGGCTTAATTGCGATTCTTTTACCACTCTTTGCTCGTTTCCAGTTGCCAAATTCAGTCCTTTCCAGCTCTTCGGCATCAAAAACCGGTCCGTCTTTACATACTCGATACCCGCCAAGGTCACATGATCCACACGCACCACATCCGCATTTTACTATTCGTTCTACGGAAACCTGCGTTGGGATTCTTTCCCTCCTCGTAATCTCGCAAACACGCTTCATCATCAGTTCAGGACCGCATGTCAATACCAGCTCAAACTTTTCACCTGACGCCAGTATCTCTTCCAATAACTCTGTAACTAACCCTTTATAACCTTCAGAGCCATCTTCCGTAGCAATTCTTACTTCATAACCCATTCTCTCAAATTCTTCAATATACAAAAGCTCAGCACTACTTCTTGCTCCCACTAAGAGTACAACATGCTTATCCAATTCTTTCGCTCTTTTCGCGGCGAACCTCAACGGCGCCGTCCCATAACCACCAGCAACCATGCAAATTGTCGCGCCGAGCAATGAAAACGATCTGCCATAAGAACCTCTCAATCCAACCATTTCTCCCACGTGCTTTTGATGTAAGTTATGCGTGCAATCCCCGACATCCGCAATTGCGACTTCTAATTCTCCTTCTTGGGATGCATTGGCAATAGAAATTGGTATCTCGTCTATTCCTGGATTCCAAACCATTACGAATTGACCTGGTTCGCTTTCTCTGGCAATCTCCTTCGAGTGAAATTTGAAAGTTTTTACTCCTTCGTTTTCCACGTTTAGTTCTTCTATTTTATGCAGTGTGGGACTGTTGAGTGGCATTTGTCTGCGTTTATCTGTTTCTCCTGCCGCCTTAAATATATTTTGCCCACATGGGATTAATTAGTGAAGTAGATTTGATAATATTCGCAATTTATGGCTATAACCACCATATATTGCCTAAGTAGGCAACAAAGTGATTTAGGGGGATATACTAAACCTGCTCATTATGGCACATATTGAAAAAGTCGTTAAAGCTTTGAACTCAGAGACCAGAAGAAAAATTTTGAGGATTCTTGCTGAAGAACCTAAAACAGTTAAAGAAGTGGCTGAAACTCTTCGAAAAAGTTATTCAATAAATTTGGAGTATCGAGAATCCGTTTTTAAAGCCCTGGAAAGGTTAGTAGAAGCAGAGTTAGTAGAGAAACATCACGAAAAAGGGAGAGGAGTGGTTTACAAACTGAAAAAGAAAGAGATAATCGTTGATTTAACTGAAGAGGAGGTGAGATGAGTGCATTTTGAAGCCAAAGAAATAAGAAGGATTATCGAAGCAAAATTTGAGGAAATTTTGAGGGACACAGAGAAAAGGAAGGTTATGCGATTAGAAAGACTAGATGCATACGGTCACGAAGCAGGAATTCCGATAGAAGAGTGGGTAAAAGACTGCTTAGAAGAGATTGATTGGGGGATACATGTCTATTTCCCTAACGAGTTCTTAGAAAACTTCTTTT
>QMVO01000053.1 GCA_003661125.1 Methanosarcinales archaeon | reverse complement strand
AGAATATGCTATTGTCTTCCAATCTTTAATCACGAGTCGCTGTCAAGTAGCTCATGTCATATAATTTTTGGATGGTCTCTATCGCATGGAAAGTTTTAAAATAAAGGGTAGCTATACAAATACATTATCTGATATATCCCAATTCTTCTTCTCGGCGCCTTGGAATCTGTGCTTGCTCCATCTCCTTCAGTCGCTCAACCACCTTTTCCATCTCTTCCGCGCGCTCTTCCAAAGCATGCATGTCTATCTCGAGATTTAATACTTGACATAGGATTTTGAGCACTGCTTGCGCGCTCTTTGGGTCCACCAAATATCCAGAGGTAAGACCCAGTAAACATACTGCGGGGATGCCTTTCAGCTTTCCGAGACCTAATAAAAGCCCTGACGCACCTACTATGCTCCCTCCCGGCTCTTCTTCATGGAATTCCACTCCGTATTTCTTCATCTCATCCACAAGTTCGACTTCATTTGCAGCACCAAGCACTGTTTGTCGGTCTACAAGCTGCCCTATACCATATCCGCCCAGAGTAAAGATGCGGGAGACACCATATTGCTGTGCGAGGTCAAGTAGCTTCTCCGCGATGAGATAATGCCCCTCATTCGTAACGCTCTGCTGGTCACCGCTGAGAATTAATAAATCGTGCTTCTTTGATTTCCATGCATATAGTTCATTTTTACATAAACGAACTGTTCCATTGCTATTTACCAATACTTGCGGTGGGAAATGCCAAGAATATATCTCAACTATCTTTTCGGCATCCAGCTCCTGTATCATATGCTCAGCAACCAATTTACCTACGTTTCCTACTCCCGGAAGCCCTTCTATCATCACAGGCTTGTCCAATTTCATCTTTTTCAGCTCATGCACTTCTATTTCTTCCATATTTCATCATCCTTCTGTATTCCCCATAAGGGTCTTTAGGGGAGAATCTTGGAGGCGTTGGATTCTTTGTTGCTACCCCACACCTCCCACATACTTCCTTTAATGTGTATTCCCCACATATCTCGCATTTCCTTATCTTTGATTTCATAAAACTTTTTTACTTTTAAAATTAATTTAATTAATCATAAATTATAATTAAGAAATATTGCGATAGAACTTCCCATGCCCTTCGTTTCTTTTTATTACTTCAATAGCGGTGTTTGCTGCATCGCTTAATATGTTTTCTGCTGTTTTATAATCAGAAGCAGTGACACATATCTTATACCTTGGTGCACCTATGTAGAAGCATTCCACCTTAGTGCCATCTGTATTTTTGTCAGAAGGTTTTATTCTTATTCTCTCTTCTGCCTTCTTCAACGCTTCCTTTATTATTTCCACGCCAGCAGGCAAGGGACATGTGAGTTCTACATACCCGACTATCTGCACAGAAGGCGGCTTGACATTGGCAACGGCAACTTCTCGTATTGCATCTGCGTATTCTGGCTTTATCCCCAGAGCAATCAGCACCTCTTTGCCTGTCTTTACCACCTCCACAAATGCATCATATAAACTACCATAAGCATCTGTTAATTTCATCTCAACTTCTGCGTGTTCATCGTTGCTAATACCAGCAAGAGAGAGCCACTTTTTTGCTTTCTTTTCTCGCTTCCACTCATTTATCCGCTCTCTTTTCTGTCCCTCTTTTACTGCCTTTAATGATAAATCTATATGCCCTCTCTGTGGATCCACATGCAACACCTTGCATACAACTTTTTGCCCTTCGCGCACGTAATCCCTCAGATGTTTTACCCAACCCGGGGCTACCTCGGATATGTGGATAAGCCCTTCTTTTCCCTCGTATTCTTCAAGCTTAACAAAAACTCCAAAAGTCTTTAGCTCGTCAACCGTACAAACTACCAACTCGTCCTTTTCTGGCCATTCTTCTCCCATTTTAGTTGCTATTCAAGGATCTCAATAATTTCGCTCGTTATCTCTGCTTTCCCACCCCTCGGGACAACCAACGTTCTCCCGCAGACATTGCATTTCACACTCGTTGAGGCATGATCAAAAACAATCTGCTCATTTTCACAATCCGTGCATTTCACCCTCAAAAATCTGCTCCTCGTCTCCCTCTCTTTCCTCATTGCGACACCCTCCTTTTATTCTACAAACTCAAGCTTTGACACCCTGAAGCCGGCTCTTTGATGTGATTTCTTGCAATCCGTGCACTTATATCGTAGAAAAACCCTTTTTGTTGGTTTGTCGCCCCCAGGAACCTTTGAAAATTTACCCGCATTTCCTATGCCAGACCTGCGCTTCTTCTGTCCCACTATCCAGGTCAAGGAAGAAGGTCTTCCTTTCTTTATCTTTTCCACTTCGTGTATGGTGTGCTTGCCGCAAAAAGGGCAATGAATCCTCACACGTTTAGGCATCTTCATTTTTCCATCCCGCTTTTACTTACTTCTCCTCTATATTCTTTTTTCTGCCTCAAACCGCACTGCGACTCCTCTCTTGCACAATATTTCGGCGTTGGTCTTCGGCAACATAATAACATCTTCTTTTTTCACTTTATAAATCCTTCCATCAATACCCATAAAAGTGGGTATGTCTTCTAATATCCGAACTATATGGAGCTCCTCACCCTGGCTCGTTGCGGGCACGGAACCCATTATTTTTTTTTCCTCTTTTAAAGTCAGCTTCGCAAGTTCTTCATCCTCTTTTTCTCTTTTTTCTTCGCTTTCGCCTCCTTTCTCGCCCGTGACCAGCGCAAATATCCTTTCCTTACCTTCCAGTACATGTTTTTTTACACCCTCAAATATCTTCTCTTCTTCCGCTAACATCCCCTTAGGTGTGGTTTTCATGCCCGAACTGGCGAGTTTTACGATTTTTCCTATTCGTCTTTTGATGATATCTTCCACTTTCATCCGCGCATTCCTTATCTCATCTTCCACAAGCTCCCTTCTCCTTTCGTCCGCTTCCTCTTTCTCCTCCCTCAACTTCTCCATGTATTCGGTCACTTCCTCGCAGAAGTTCTCTGGTAATTCTTGCAGTGAAGCTGTATTTCTCTCCTTATACAGGATTTCCCAGAGCTTTTCTGTGTCCATACACTTTTTCGTTTTAAGAAAAGGTTTGCGCTAAAAGAAAAATAGTGCCATATGACCCATACTATACCTATCATCCCAATAACGTTTATTTTTCGCTAAAGGCTAAAGGCGCAAACAACTTCCTTATCTCTGCACCCACTGTCTCAACTTGATGTTTTCCAATTTCCTCTCTACTTGCTTTTAAGAACGGAGTGCCTCGTTGGTATTCCTCAACCCATTCCTTTGCAAATTCGCCGTTTTCAACTCGTTTCAGAGCTTCTTTCATCCTCTCTTTTACTTCGGATCCAATTATTTTATGCCCCACTGACCACATTCCATACTCTGCGGTATTAGAGATAACTTCTGCCATTCGCTTTATTCCTCCCTGCCATATCAGATCTACAATCAATTTCATTTCGTGCACGCACTCGAAATACGCCATTTCCGGTGGATAACCCGCCTCTACCAACACTTCAAAACCATTTTTCATTAATTCGACCAGACCTCCGCACAAAACGCATTGTTCGCCAAATAGATCCTCGTATGTCTCCTGTTCGAAAGTACATTCTAAGATACCAGCTTTTGTCCAGTGCATTGCCTTTGTCATTGCCAACGCTACTTCTCGTGCTTTACCCGAAGCGTTTTGTTTTACTGCTACGAGTCCCGGAACCCCAAAGCCTTCTAAATATGCCTTCCTTTCCTCTGTTCCCGGCGCCTTCGGTGCAACCATGATAACATCCACATCCGGGGGTGGAACAATTCTTTTAAAGCAGATGTTAAAGCCATGAGAAAAACCGAGTGTTTTTCCTGCTTTCATGTGCTGCTTTATCTGTTTTTCGTAAATATCAGGTTGAATTTCGTCCGGAAGCAGGATATGCACAATGTCTCCTTTTTCTGCCGCTTTATCAATCGGTAATACTTCAAAACCGCTTTTTTTTGCTTTTTCCCAGCTCTTCCCTCCTTCTCGCACCCCCACGACCACTTTTATATTCGAATCTGCCAGACAGTTTGCCTGTGCCTCCCCCTGCGCTCCATACCCTATCACTGCTATTGTTTTATCTCTTAAAATGCTCTCATCTATATCCTCATCATGCAGTACTTTCATATTATCCGCACCCATTTGTTTAAGTAAGTAATTTTATACTATGTCATTTATAACTATTTTGACAATGTCATAGTCAGTCATTTTCAAAAGTATCCGGTTGCACCTTTAACAAAGAACAGAACACCCAGAGCAATCAAAAAGACAGCAATTGCGAGCATTGTCAATTCGTATCTTTTCCCAACAAAGAAATTCTTGCCCTTCGCGAAAGAGAAAGATACAAAAGAGTACCAGGCAAAATCAGAGAGGAAATGCCCCAAAATTACTAAAAATATACCCATTAAAGCCAGTTGTTTAAAGCCATTGAATAACACCGGGAAACCTATCCCCATCCACCATGGTATAAAAGAAGGATTAAAAGCAGTGAGTAGAAAGCCGGCAAAGATTGAGCTGTTATACTTCGTGACTCTTATTTCTTTCTCGCTTGACCGTACTTCCACTGCCACCCTTGCCTCTTTAATAATAAATAATGATATTAAGAGGAGGGCAAACCCTCCCATTGCATAAATCAATGGTTCGAATTGCGTAAAATAGTCTTTCATCAATTCGAGTCCTAAAACAACAAGTGCGACTATTAATGGGAATTCCACGGAAATATGGCCAATTATGGTAAGTGGTCCAGACAACGCTCCTTTTTTTAATGTATCTGATATGACAAAGGCAAAAAGCGGTCCGGGGATCAATGCCCCGCTCAGTCCGGTCAGAAAACCTATCCCTACCAGAGATATCCCAATGATAAAAGGTGCGGGTGACATTCTGTGAATTCAAATGTTTATTTATTATTCTCTTATATTTTATTTATTGAATATCTTGGAAATAAAAAGCTGGGGCTCGTAGCTCAGTGGAAGAGTGCCTCCTTCGCGAGGAGGAAGCCACGGGTTCAAATCCCGTCGAGTCCATAGGGAATAAACAAAAAGAGGTGATGTGAATGCAAATGATGCCACAAATGGGTTATGACAGGGCAATAACGGTGTTCAGCCCTGATGGAAGGTTATTTCAGGTGGAATACGCCAGAGAAGCGGTGAAAAGAGGGACTACCGCTGTGGGAATAAAGGCGCAGGACGGTGTGGTGCTATTAGTGGACAAGAGATTGACTTCTCGTCTGTTGGAAGGTGGTTCGGTAGAGAAAATATTTCAGATAGACGAGCACATAGGCGCAGCAACTTCAGGATTGGTCGCAGACGCACGGATACTCATAGATAGAGGCAGGGTAGAAGCGCAAATAAATAAAATTATATATGATGAACCGATAGATGTGCAGACCTTGGCGAAAAAGATATGTGATTTTAAGCAAGCATACACTCAGATTGGTGGACTCAGACCTTTTGGGACAGCGTTGTTGATAGGAGGCGTGTATAATGGAAATAATTATTTGCTTGAGACCGATCCGAGCGGTGCATTGCTTGAATATAAAGCAACTGCGATAGGCTCTGGAAGGAGCATCGTAACTGAGATGTTTGAGGAGAAGTATTATGAAGGCATCTCGCTTGAAGATGCCATCATGCTCGGTTTGGATGCGTTATATAAAGTAACAGAAGGGAGGATAGACATAACAACCGTGGATGCAGGTCTTGTGGAATTAGAGAAGAGGAAATTCAGGATTTTAAGTGCCGAAGAGTTAGCGCCATATCTAAAGCAATTAAAGAAGAGGAATGAAAAAGGTGAAGGGGCAAGCGAAGGGGGAAAACGAGGAAGGGAAAAATAGGGCATAAACATAAAATGGTGAGTCTGGACAAAGCAGTGATAGCGAGGTATAAGCACGGTAAGAAGAGTTTTGAAGTTCTTGTAGATCCCGAAAAGGCTGATTTGATCAGGAGAGGTGTTGAAGAGGAGATAGGAGATACATTGGCGGTGGAAGAGATATTTGCAGAGGCATCAAAAGGCGAAAAAGCAACAGAAGGGGATTTGAGGGCAGTGTTTACCACTACCGATGTAAGAGAAATAGCAAAGAGGATAATAAAAGAAGGTGAGGTGCACCTTACTGCAGAGCAAAGGAGGAAAAAGATAGAAGAGAAAAAGAAAGCAGTGATAGAACAAATTTCTCGCATCTCTATAAACCCCCAGACAAATACACCTCACCCTCCACAAAGAATAGAGATAGCAATGAAAGAGGCAAAGGTGCACATTGACCCTTTTAAGTCCGTGGACGAATTGGTAGGTGAGACGTTGAAGGCTATAAGGGCGAAGATTCCGATAAAAGTAGAGGTGATACAGATAGCAATAAAAATCCCGGCGGCATACACCGGGCGTGTATATGAGATGAAGAAGAATTATGAGGTGACGAAGGAGGAGTGGCAGGGTGATGGTTCATTCATCGCACTGGTTCGAGTGCCTGCTGGGATGAGGGATGAACTCTTCTCCTTTTTGAACACCATAACCAAAGGCGAAGTTCAAACGAAAATCGTGAAGTGAAATATGTATAAAGTGGTGATCCCGGGGGATTTTATTTCTGAAGCGGTGAGTCGTGCAGGAGAGGGGACTTACGTTGAAGATGGTAAAGTTTATGCAATGAGATATGGCATAGTGGACGAAAGAGGGTCGATAAAAGTGGTACCGCTTTCCGGGAAGTATGTGCCAACAGAGGGAGATGTGGTGATCGGCAGAGTAACAGAGATTTCATTCCCTTTTTGGATTGTTGACATCGCTTCTCCTTATGAAGCGCGATTACACATGTCGGAATTTGCAGATACGAGAGACGAGAAGATAGAGTTTGGCAGCTTGAGTAGATATCTGGATTTAGATGATTTAATCGTAGCGAAAGTAACGAATGTGGATTTGATGATGAGAATAGATTTAGCATTAAAGGAAGATTTCAATCTGAGAAGAGGTGGAAGGTTGATAGAGATACCACATACAAAGGTACCACGAGTTATAGGAAGGGGTGGTTCGATGATAAAGATGTTAAAGGAAAAATGCAATTGCTTTATATTTATCGCAAAGAATGGCCGTATATGGATAAGAGGCAGAGAGGATGACATGAACCTCGCAACCGAAGCGATATTAAAGATTGCGAGTGAGTCCCATACCACAGGTTTAACAGATAGGGTAGCTGACTTTTTAGATTCGTTTAAAAGGGAAAAAGGGAGGAGATAAAAAAGAAGAATGAAAGAAGAGATAGAGCTTTTAAAAGAAGGAAAGAGGTTAGATGGAAGAGGTTTTGACGAGCTCAGACCTATAAAAATAGAGGTTGGTGTATTAAAAAGAGCAGATGGGTCATGTTATTTCGAGTTAGGCGATAATAAGGTAATAGCCGCGGTATATGGACCGAGAGAGATGCATCCGAGGCACGCCCAGGATGCAAAAATGGCTGTGGTTAAATTCCGGTATAACATGGCGCCTTTTTCGGTAGATGAGAGAAAAAGACCGGGACCGGATAGAAGAAGCATGGAAATATCGAAGGTGAGTAGGGAAGCGTTGGACCCCGTTATTATGAGAGAGTATTATCCGAAGACGGAGATAGACGTCTATGTAGAGATACTTCAGTCGGATGCGGGGACGAGAACAGCGGGGATAAATGCTGCTTCTGTCGCTCTTGCTGATGCAGGGATACCAATGAAAGACCTGGTTTCCTCTGTTGCCGTTGGTAAAATAGAGGGCGAAGTGGTTTTGGATTTGAACGCAATGGAGGATAATTACGGTGAGGCTGATATGCCTGTGGCGATGGTGACAAGAACAAACACAATTACACTGTTACAAATGGACGGTCGTCTCGAAAAAGAAGAATTTAAGCGTGGGTTGCAGCTTGCAATGAGTGCATGTCGACAGATATACGAGTTGCAACGAGCGGCGCTGATAGATAGATATAGTGAGAGTGTAGTTGAAGGAGAAGGTGAGGAATAGAGATGGGACTGGAGATTGTGGATGATATAAGGAAAGATTATGTACATGATTTGATAGGAAGTGGGAAGAGGGTAGATGGCAGGGGATTTCGTGAATACCGAGAGATAAGCATGGAACACGATGTAATAAAGCGTGCAGAGGGTTCAGCAAGGGTAAAAATTGGGAATACCGATGTTTTAGTGGGTGTAAAACTCGAACCCGGCGCGCCTTTTCCTGATGCACCTGATGAAGGAGTGATAATAACAAATGCAGAATTTGTGCCTCTGGCATCTCCGGAATTCGAGTCAGGGCCACCAGATGAAAACAGTGTACAACTGGCGAGAGTAGTGGACCGGGGGATTCGGGGCTCACGAGCAATTGACCTGGAGAAATTGTGTATAGAAGAAGGAGAGAAGGTATGGATAGTTTTTATAGATATACACATATTAGACAACGACGGTAACCTGGTGGATGCCGCTGCGTTGGGTGCTATTGCTTCGCTTCTGAATATCCGCATACCAAACGAGAGATATGGCTTAACAGGTGAAAACACACTGCCCATGCTGGACACGCCGGTGGCAGTAACGACGGTAGAAATTGAAGGGAGTATCTTGGTGGATCCGAATTTTAACGAGGAAAACGCAGCCACGAGCAGGTTAACGGTGATTTCAAATAAAGATGGTACCCTATCTGCGATGCAGAAAAGCGGAAGTGGCGGGTTAAAAGAAGAAGAGATAGCTGAAATGGTGGAGATAGGGATAGAAAAGGCAGGAGAAATAAGAGAAAAATTCTTGTAGAGGTTTTAGGTGTGAGGTTTTACGGTTAACCCGCCTTATACCTTCGTCACTGCTAACAAAATAGAAAAATTTAATTTAATCAGAAGT
>QMVO01000052.1 GCA_003661125.1 Methanosarcinales archaeon | reverse complement strand
CATCAAAAAAGTAATACGGATGCTATATTTAAATACCCCTGCTTCCATACCAAATGTTGCGCTGATGGATTACCACCCTAACCATTATTGCAAGAATATCGCATGGAAAGTTTTAAAATAAAGGGTAGCTATACAAATACTATGTTTTTTTATAGCCCTGCCATCTGCCATGTCAAAGTTAAACCAATTGACGAACTCGGATTTTTGTTTTAGCTTTTCAATAATCCCCTTTGCTTCTTTTTCTCCTTCTAATGAACTGGAAGGGCAGATTAAAACTCTTCTTTATAACAAACTCCTTTACCAAATCCTCAAAAACTACTCCTGCATACTTCGATTTTATTCTTCGCGCAGAGGAAATAGAAAGCCCTTTTTCTTCTATAAACTTTTTATGAGCTTATTCGCTTCCGTCCATAAATCAGTACAAACTCGGGGTTTTTTCATTTCTATCCTTTGCCTCGGAACTGTACTGCTCGCATGAGGTCGGTCCTGGAGATGATGCCTACCATCTGTCCATCTTCCATAACAATCAAGCGACCGATGTTTTTGCTGGACATTAACTTAAGAGCATCGGAGGCATCTGTATCCGCCCTGATTGAGATTACTTCTCTGTTTATAACCTCCTCGACCCTGGTAGTGTCGCGCTTTGAGGCGGGTATCTGTCGCACGTCTCCAAAGGTGATCACTCCAAGTACCGGAGAACTCTGCTCTTCTTGCACCGGATAGCCTATGTGTTTGGTTCTAAACATTACATCCACCAACTGATTGAGCGTCATGTCCGGAGGCACAGAGACAACATTCGGAACTGCGGTCATAACGTCCCGTGCCTTAACACCTTCCAGCGTGACCGAGATAATCGTTGCCTTCTCCTCCGCCGAAGCGCCAAAGTAGATGAAGATGGCTATGAATAGTAAAAACACGTTCAGTGTTAGTAACCCGAAAATCCCCAAAGCAAATGCAAAGCTCTCTCCCACTGCAACTGCTCTCTTTGTTGCTTCTATATATGACATACGCGTAGCGAACAAAGCACGCAATATCCTGCCGCCATCCATGGGAAACGCCGGAATAAGATTGAAGAGACCAAGTAGCACATTGTAAAATGCGATTATACTCACAACCAGGAGAGTCGCATCCTTGAATGTCGCTACGGGTGCTGTCAGGCTTACCGGACCGAAGATGTAGTAAATAACATAGCTAATGATGCCAATGCCCATGCTAAACGCGGGACCAGCAGCCGAAATCTTTGCTTCCTTTCCCGGATCTCTGGGTATCGCTTCCATCTGTGCCACGCCTCCGAGTACGAATAGGGTGATGCTACGTATTTTTGTCCCATAATGCCTTGCAACAAAAGAATGACTGAGCTCATGAAAGAGTATGGTAGAGAAAAAAAGGACCGAGGCAATTGCGCCCAACAGGTACTTTAGCCATGTGGAAATGTTCATGCCACCGAAACCAATAATTATGCCAAGAGTTTTAATTCTAATATCGTTAACCGCAAATATCCATATAAAAATTAGCAGTATTATAAGAAATGAGAAATGCAGCTTTATAGGTATTCCGCGGATACTGCCAATTCGATAAGACCACTTCATTTTAAGTTAATACCCCCAAAGGTTTTAAATCAATAAAATGTTCGACAAGCTCCTTAATCCTTCTTATCTTCGCATCGCCCTTTATCCTCGCCTTCCCAAATACCTCATCCACCCTCTCCATTGTCGTGAGTGTGTCATCCGCAACCATGATAACCGGAATGCCCTTTTCTTCTGCTTTTCCAAGCATCGTTGCCGGTGGTTCTAAATGCCCGGTCAGCAAAAGACACTTTATATTCCCCGTTTCCAATGCGAGATTTTGCAAATCAGCACGGTCTCCTCCGGTTATCAGTGCCGCTTGCCTCACACGCCTGAAATATTTCAATGCCGCTGGCGGGGACATCGCACCTATCAAGAACTCTTCGATAATCTCATCTTTCTTCTCCGGCTTAACCAGCCATTCACCATTCAGTGCCTCACCGATTTCACTGACAAACAACCCGGCAAGTACCGGGTCGTAAGGCAGCGTACCAAGCATGTCTATTCTGTTCCTTTTTAAAAATCCTTCCGTAATATCCTTGACATACGCCTTCTTGTAGCCCGCGAGTTGATTGAACAGAACGAACTTAAGTCGCTCGCCAAAAAGTTCCCTTGCAGTAAGAATCCCGTCAAGGACGAAATCGCTCGTGTATTTCACCACCATGAGTGCCTCTAAATCCAGCGTCGATGAAACGTCCAGGTCACTGAGACCCATCGCTCTTCCAACTTTATACTCGACTGCGCCCTCCACAAGGACAACGTCCTTAGTCTCAGAGATCCTCTTATACGAACCTATAATTCTTTTCTTTAATGCTACGGGGTCCGCGGTACAAACAAATTCCACATATGGTCTGTCAAGCTTGACCGGGCAAACGTCTTCAAGATTGTCCCCAGTATTCAACACGCTCGCCGTATTATACGCATCTTCATCAACCAATTCGTTGCTTATCCGGGTGGTACCCACGCCAAAAGGTTTAAAGTATCCGACTTTAAATCCTTTCTCTCGCAGTATCAGTCCCAGAGCTATTATTAACGCACTCTTTCCTGAATATTCTTCTATAGATGATACAAGCAGATTTTTCATCTTCTCTTCCCCGTAATCATTTTAAAATCTATTGCATAACAACCTTTACCATGCTCAAAGACCTTAATTGGATTTAAATCTGCTTCCAGTATCTCAGGGAAGTCCATACTTAGTTGCGAAACCCTGAGCAAAATATCCACCAGCGAATCTATATCTGACATCGGCTCCCCTCTTACACCCCTTAATATTCTATAAGCCTTAACACTTTTAATCATTTCTACTGCATCCTCCTCGCTCAATGGTGCAATCCTGAACGAAACGTCTTTGAAGACCTCCACATAAATCCCCCCGAGACCAAACATCATCAAAGGTCCAAAGTGCATGTCGCGTTTCATACCCACGATTACCTCTTTTCCGCCTTCTATCATCTGCTGAACAAGAACACCCTCTATTCGCCTTGCACTTGTGTATTTCTCAGCGCGGTGCAGGATTTCAAAGAATGTCTCTTTTACCTCTTCCCTTACCACGTTCAACTTTACACAACCCACGTCCGTTTTATGCACTATATCGGGGCAAATGATCTTCATACTCACGGGATAACCTATTCTATCAGCGATTTCAAGTGCTTCTGCCACCGTTTTCGCTTTACCATACGAGGGCACCGGTATTCCATACGTTTCGATCACTTTAAATCCATCAACACCTAAACCCGTTTTTCCCTCCCTTCTTTCCCTGAGTTCTATCAACTTCTCAATGGCTTTCCTATCAATTTTGAAGTAAGGCGGTGGAGCTGATATTTTCTCCTTGATCTCACTATATCGCTTGACTGCGTGGAGCACTTCTATCGCCCTTACAGGGTCGAAGTAGTTGGTGATACCCTCCTTTTTAAACCGCTCTACGGTTTTTGCAATCTCACCACCAGCCATAAACACGGGAACAATCGGCTTAGTTCCTGTCAATTCCAGAACATAATCCCCGGCTTTCTGGAAATTTATCTGTGCCGTGGGAGAAAGTATGGCGACTATTGCGCCGACGCTTTCATCGGCAGACACAAACCGAAGAGCAGAACCAAATTTATCTGAATCGGCATCCCCCATCACGTCAACAGGATTATAAAAATTCGCAACGTGTAAATCACGGACTTTCTCCTTCGTCACACTATCGAAAGAAGCAAGCTCAAGCCCATACTCTTCGATTGCATCGGCAGCCATAACTCCAGGTCCGCCAGAATTGGTGACTATTGCTATTCCGCCCTTTAAGTGACGTATTCGCGATAGGGTGAGTGAAAAGTCAAACAAATCATTAATCGAGTTCGCTTCAACCACGCCTGATTGTTGAAATGCCGCCCTGAAAGCTTCTACACTGCCCGCGATACTCCCTGTATGGCTCGAAGCGGCTTTCGCACCTGCTTCAGTCTTCCCGCTTTTCATCACTACCACCGGCTTGGTTCTCGTTGCCTCTCTCACAACATCCATGAACCGTCTCCCGTCTCTTATGTCCTCAAGATACATTGTTATCACCTCGGTTTCATTGTCCTCAGCCAGGTATTTTATAAAGTCGCATTCGTCGAGAACCGCTTTGTTACCCAAGGAAACTATCTTACTGAATCCTACATTCGCTGCTTTTGCCCAGTCAATAACCGCCAATGCGAACGCCCCGGATTGACTTAAGAACGCAATATTACCCTCTGCCGGCATAACATTACCGAAAGTTGCATTTAACCCGGATTGCGTGTTTATTAGCCCCACACAGTTTGGACCTACGAGGTATAAGCCGTATTTAGCACTTATTCTAATAAGTTTGGATTCGAGCACGACTCGCCCTGCCTCTTTAAAGCCCGCGGAGATGACCACCACGTTCTTTATTCCTTTCATCCCGCATTGCTCAAGGACTTCGGGAACACCGGCAGCCGGAACTGCTATCACAGCTAAAGATACCGCTTCTTCAATTTGAAGAACTGAGGGGTAACATCGGACATCAAGAATTTTATCGTATTTGGGATTAACCGCATAAATCCTTTTTCCTTTTCCCTGAAACGAGAGTAGGTTCTTAAGAAGGGTATTTCCTACTTTCCCTTCTCTGGGCGTTGCCCCTACCACTGCTATTCCCTCAGGATTGAAAAACTGGTCAAGCATGATATTTATAAGTTTGAATAACAAATTAGATAACATGATAGAATGGCGCACTGAACCTGTGCGTTTATGCCTGTATCCTTTTCTGTCTGCGGCGTCGGAATATGTAGAAGAGTCAGGAATTACGCTGGATAATTTGATTCACAGCGGTACTTTCAGACATGCAAGATCAAGAGGTAAGGAGAGGATAATAGAAGCGATAAAGGATGGAAAAATCCGAAAGCAAGTTATAATCAGCAATGCTCAGGCAGAGACAGAATTATTATCTTATCCTTTTGCCCGGATCCTCGTGTCGTGCATCGGAGATGTGCGTCTTGTCCGTAGATATGCACTGTCGGAGGCAAAAGCGGCATACGAAAAATTGTTAGAGAATTCCAGCACCGGTTCCAGCTCGAGCACTGATGTTATTTACGGAATGTCCGAAGAGTTTGGAGTACGAGTGGACTTCTTACCGGGGGAACGGGAGCAGGTTCGGATGCCTTTCGTTGATTATCTGCGATTCACTGTTAATCTGCGAGATAAAAGATGGAAACTGGTAAATCGTGGGTTAGAGAAGGGGGAGGTGAAACTCAGAAAGAGCGAATTTGTACGTATCATTCAAGAGGCAGTGTATGAACGAATAAAGAGGGATCTGCCGTTGGATGTCCCTGCTGATATATGCAAGGCGATAAGAGGCTACACAGAGGATATAAAAAAGGTGTTGGAGGAAATGCGAAAAAAGTTCGGTGACGCAGGTTTTGGTTTTGACTTTGAGTCTGGTTCGGGCTTCCTCGTGAAGGACCCAAGCTGTTTTCCTCCTTGTATAACCTACATTCTGAGCAACTTAAGAGAAGGAGTAAACGTTCCACACAGCGCAAGATTTGCGGTTACTGCTTTCTTGTTGAACGCAGGTTTAACCGAAGATGAGATAATAGAGATTTACAAGAACTCGCCTGATTTTGATGCGGATCGGACAAGATATCAGGTGGAGCATATAGCAGGGGATAAGAGTGGTGTTCGTTATACTGCGCCGTCCTGCGCGACAATGCGCACTTATGGAAACTGTGTTAGGAATGACGAACTTTGTGAGAGAGTTTCTCATCCTCTAAGCTACTACAAACTGAAGCTGAAACGAAAAAAAGAACAAGAGGATAAATCAAAAGATGAGAAGATGTAGATACAAAGTGGAGTTTTTGCCCATGGAAGAGGAACAGGGCGAGAGGAGAATAGATAAAGAGCGAGTTGAAGAGATTTTAAATAAGTATGCTGAGGATGGATGGCGATTGCAACAGATAGATTTATGCGGGAATATTGGCTTGATTTGCGTATTTGAAAAATCAGTATAAAATAAAACGATATTTACGCAACAAAAACACAATGCCCATCGAAGAGAGCATCAAGAACATCGAGGACGAAATAAGAAAAACACCCTACAACAAGGCGACTTCGCATCATATCGGACGGTTAAAAGCAAAACTCGCCAGATTAAAGGACGAACTCCAAAAACGTGCAACCGCAGAATCCGCAGGTAAAGGGAAAGGATATGCGATAAAAAAGTCAGGGGATGGAACTGTCGTCATGGTAGGTTTTCCATCTGTTGGTAAATCAACATTGCTCAACTCCCTTACCGGCACCAGCGCTGAGGTTGCTGATTATGATTTTACAACACTGGCTGTGATCCCTGGCACACTTCTCTATAAAGGTGCGAGAATACAACTTCTCGATGTCCCTGGACTTATTCCAGGTGCCGCAACCGGACGGGGGCACGGCAAAGAGGTAATATCTGTGTTGCGAAATGCGGACCTAATCCTCATCATCGTTGACGTCTTCTACCCGCAGCAGTTCGATACACTGGTAAAGGAATTACACGATGCAGGTATTCGATTTAATACCAAGCATCCAGAAGTAGTCATTCATAAAAGGAACAGAGGAGGAATAACAGTAAACAGCACCGCTGACCTCGAGTTCGATGAAAAAACCATTCGAGCTGTGCTATCTGAATACAAAATACACAACGCAGAGGTTCTTATTCGAGAACGCATCACACTCGACGAACTTATAGATGTGGTTCTCGGAAATCGTAAATACGTTCCCGCACTCGTGATCATAAATAAGGTAGATTTAGCGGATTCGCGGACGCCTCAGACATGCATGGAGCGATTTCATGATGCAGTTCCCATCTCTGCGGCTCTCGGCACGAATCTCGAAGCCCTGAAAGAGAGGATTTACAACGAACTCGGATTTATACGTATCTATATGAAACCGCCGGGTGCGTCACCTGATATGGACAATCCACTGGTCATGAAAACGGATTCTACGGTTGCTGACGTCTGTTCTACCCTTCATCGTGATTTCATTAACAAATTTAGATATGCACGCATTTGGGGGCAGTCAGTGAAGCATGAAGGACAGCGTGTGGGTCTTTCGCATGTGCTTGCCGATGGAGACGTGGTGAGCGTAGTAACGCGGAAATGAAAGGCTTTTTCATTGTTTTCTTAGCACAGGTTCTTTTTCTAAAAGAAAGTGTATCAGCAACTCATTCTCCTCATCTTTCTTCACCGAGAACCTTATATGGGCAGGCAAACCAAAAGAAGCGCAATCTCTTACCAAAAGACCATGTTTCAAAAGCTCCCTCTTTACTTCTCTTGCACTTCCTTTTCTATCGTAAATACCAAAGATATAAAAATTTGCATCAGAACATATTGCACCTATAAACGCTTCTTCCATCCTCTTTTTACTCCTTTCTATCTTTTCCCTTGTTTTAACCAAAAAAGCGTCTCCTTCTGCTCCAATTACCGCTATCCCCATTTTATGTGCAAACGCACTCACACTCCACGGTGCTTTTATTTTCCTCATCTCCCTTATATTCTCCTCTGATGAAATGGCATATCCTATCCTCACACCGGGAATTGCATAAGATTTTGTTAAAGACCGCAAAATAATCAGATTCTGAGTGGACGAGATCAAATCATGCGATGGGAAAGCATTTGTTACAAAATCCACATACGCTTCATCTATCACTATTAAAGAGTCAACCCTATCCGCTTCCGCTATTATCTGTTCTATTTCATTTTTACCAAGATATTGCCCCGTTGGGTTGTTTGGATTGCAAAGGAATACCACGTCATTTTTCTTCATCCCAGCAACAATCGACTCGGGATTGATTTGCAGTGCGGGCATTTCCATACGCCGGATTTTTGCACCAACCATTTTTGCTGCAACTTCGTATTCTCCATAAGTGTGCTTCAACATCAGCGCCCTATCTTTAACAAAGGAAAGTGCTACAAGCTGTATTAGTTCTGAAACGCCAGCTCCTACCAATACTTCCCCCTCATGGCATCCAAATTTTTTCGATATTTTCTCTCTCAACTCGCTGCATTCTGTATCCGGATATAAATTTATTTCCGCCATCGCCTCTTTTATCACATCGAAAACAAAATCTGGTGGTCCATAAGGGTTCAAATTCACACTGAAGTCAATTAATTCGTTCTTATTATCTCTCTCGACCTTTCCTCCATGCTCACAAATTTTTATCCCGGATAACGGATTTCTTGGTTTGACCATGTTATACATGCCATTCTCAGAGAGGAATGCCCTTTATTTGCTTGTGCCTGTTTTCGACACCTACTCAATATAAATCAATCAATAAAAATAAAGAACCGCCATAACCACGACACAAATAAAAGCGAAAAGAATCGCGCTTCCCTTTGCAATACAAATTGCTTCTTCTATATCCTTGCTCCTCGCACCTTCAAACTCTTCTCCCACCGTGTAATACCCAACCTTCTCCAATTTCACTTTTAACCCATGGCTCATCGCCTTTATTGTCAAATGAACTCTTTTGTTCTTATAACAATGACCACGATTCCCCAAATCTCCCGGTTTTGAACTACTCAACCACAGAATCAAACCAGCAGCAATCCTTTCCGGTATGTAATTCATCACGTCATCTGCTTTCGCGGAAAACCAGCCGAAATGCTCGTATCTCCGGGTTTTATACCCAACCACCGCATCTAACGTATTTACCACTCGATAAACCATAGCACCAAAAATGCCGAATAAAACGAAATAGAATAAAGGAGCTATGATGGAATCTGTCGTGTTCTCAGCCACCGATTCTATGGCTGCCGAGTTGAGTTGCTCATCATCCAAATCCGCCACTTCTCTGCTGACTATCTTTCCTACTGCTTCTCTCTTCGCGTCCAAGTTCTCTGCTTCCATCACTTTTCTCCCGTATCTTTCCAATCCTTTTATCGT
>QMVO01000051.1 GCA_003661125.1 Methanosarcinales archaeon | reverse complement strand
TTGCGGTAGCAGGCTCTTCATTTCTCACTATCTGCTTAAATTCCTCAGCGGTAAAAACAACTGCTTCCCCTTTTTTTATTTTAGCGTTTATCCTCGCTATGGTTCTTCTTTTGTCCATCTGTTTTAGGGGTTTTCCAAGACGAAGCAATATAAAGATTATATAAAATTGATTTTTAATTTTCAATAAACCCGATGAAAACCGACGAGCTGTTCCAACTGATAAACTTTTGCAGGACCATACAAAAAGAAAGCACAGACCCTTTTGACCTGAACGTAAAAAGGTACCTTGGTACGCTGAAACAATACCTTAAAAAATGGAAGTCCTTAGACGACCTTCTTATAGACGCAGAAGCGATATCCGAATTGGCTAAGATAATCGAATTGCAGGGTAAGTGGATAAGAGATCGCTCCTCCTCATTCTATATAGACCCGGTGTTAATGGAACTCAAACTAAAAATGCTGGACTCAGCTCAGTTAGCCACCGCGTTCTTCAAATCTTGGCATCCAATTATATCGTTGGATAGAATCACCCCAAAAAGGCTGAAAGAAGGACTGGATTACTGGAACGCCTTCTGTGAGAGAAAAGAAGATTTTCCGCTTCCATCAACACCAGAAACATTTACGTTCGGCATCGAGGATTTAATAGATTTGAACATCTTATCCATGACTGAATTCGAAGACTTACTAAGAGAAGTTTCAAAAGAGCTTGGGACACGAGGCAGAATCGAATATCACGAGTTTATTTATGAAGATGAATTTGAAGACAGTATGAAAAAGGCTTATCTGACGAGTTTCCTGGTAAGCGAAGGGAAAGCCGAGCTCGATATAAATCCCTTAGAAGAAGAAGTTTTTATTTCTCCGCGCAATGCTAATGGAAAAGCAAACACAGGAGATGCAAAGTCTATCCCAATTTCTTTAAGCTACGAGGATTGGCTAAGATGGAAGAGGAATCAGAGACAGAGACAGAAGAGGAATTGAGGACAAGGACAGAAAAGAAGGTAAAGAAGGCAGCCCAGTTGTTATTCTTCAGAAGGCACAGGGTCCCGGGGGTTAAAGGTTGGGAGCTTAAAAAGGCATTGGGGGATAATTACCTGGATGTACTCGGTGTTTTAAATTCTGCTCTCGATAAATTCGGAATGGAAGTAAAGAGGATAAGCGAAGAAGGAGGAACAGGAATAGGAGAAGGAGAAGAAAAAGAAAAAGCAGAGCGCGACAGGTTTATGATTGTGCTCAAAGACCATTTAATTGAAAAAGCTTCTGGTGCGAGGATCGATGACGTAGCAATACTGTCTGCTACTTTAGCCTATATCATATCGAAGCAAGGAAAAGCACCGCGTAAGGAAATAGAGGATTTTTTAGCCGACAAATTTCCTAAACGTAGAATTTACTTCGCTATAGACAGATATATCTCTCAGGGGTATCTGGGTGAAGAGGATAAGGTATTGTATATCGGATGGAGAACGCGAGCAGAAGTGGATAGAAAAACGCTATTAGATTTAATTCTGACTTCTTGAAACTCTATCAATTCTTTATAATCTTTGGTATATTTTCCATCACATCAGTAGCAAGCAAGCCGTAGCCCTTCTCTTCAAATGCTAAATCTCCCGCAGCACCATTTACGAAAGCAGCAGCAGTTGCCACTTTGAAAGGGTCATCCGCGATTGCAAAGAAAGCGCCAGTTATACCCGCCAGCACATCTCCCGTGCCGCCAACCGTCATTCCTGCATTTCCCTTCTTGTTTATCTTCACTCGAGTGCCATCTGATATAATATCGGTGGGACCTTTCATCAAAGTAACAATTTTATTTAGCTTCGAAAAATCCTTCACAAAATTTATCCGTTCTTCCATCATATCCTCTGGGGGCACTTTTACTCTTCTCTCTTTGCTTTTCACCCCTAATTCCATCTTCGAGAATTCGCCTGCATGTGGGGTTATGATAACGAGCTTATTTTTTAAAGTTTGAATGGGTAGATGCAATCCATAGAACCCATCTGCATCCACTACCACGCGCTTGCTCGCATCATCTTCAATTATTAATTTCGTTGCTCTTTTCGTTTCTTCTGCCTCACCAAGTCCCATACCGATCACCACTACATCATGCTTTTTTATCAAACTTAATACCTCTGGCACGTCTTCCTCTACCAATATCTCCGAATTAAGAGGTTGAACAATCAAATTGGGCGATAATGAAGAGATAACAGAGGAAACGCTCTTGGGTGCCGCTATTGTCACCCAGTCCGCACCAGCGCGGAGGGCTCCAAGAGCGGCTAAAGTGGGCGCACCAAAAAAGGGACCTCCTCCTACGATCAATACACGTCCATTATCTCCTTTATGACTGCCTGGTTTTCTCTTCTCCACCATCCTTATATCTCCAGGGCCTGCTAACTTCTCCATGACGTCTGGAATGCCTATATTTGCAACCACCAATTCCCCAACGTATTTCTTAGCATCTCTTTTTAGCAAGCCCCTTTTGGGTTTATGAAATGTGACAGTGAGATTTGCTCGAACGGCTTTTTCCGCTTCCCCTGTATCGGGGTCCAGCCCGGAAGGAATGTCCACTGCGACGATAAATGCATCTTTTGCCAGGTTTATCAAATCTATTGCAGTTAACTCCGGTTCTCTTATTTTTCCTCTCACGCCAGTGCCGAAAATTGCATCCATTATTACCTCTGAATCGGCAAAGAGTGCTGTTTCTCTTGCTTTAAGCTCCGAAGAATCGGTTATTTCCTTAATTTCATATCCGCTCGCTTTTAAAATTCGCCAGTTTCTACGTGCTTCTTCTGTTCTCAGGTCTTTTGAACGACCTATTAAAAGTATTTCCACATCAAAGCCATGCAAATGTCTTGCAGCCGCGAAAGCATCGCCGCCGTTATTGCCTTTTCCTGCTATTATCGTAATTTTTACCTTTTCTTCTTCCCTTTCAAACCTCTTTTTTATCTCGTTTGCAATCCCAGCGCCTGCGTTTTCCATCAGTTGTAAAGGAGAAAGTCCGAAGAATTTGCAATTCTCATCCAAGGCTGCCATCTCCCCTGATGTTATTCCTTCTACCATCTCCTCTTTCATAAGTAAGTAAGTAAAATAATTATTTACGATTACTTAAAGAAGTCTAAGGTAAGCTGAATGCTATTCAACACTTTTTGAGCGGGGGAAGTTGATAAAACAATTGTAGTGTCGATTAAAATTCAGTATAATTGCCAAAACCTCACGATTACCGGTAGTAACAACACACCCATGCAATTACTTCGCCGTACGCCGAAATAGATAGGGATAAGACCTATACAAGCCGCTACGAGCAGAACCAGCAAGCCTAAAGCACCAGAAAAAAGGAAAACAAGCACGGAAAGGAAAACTGCAATAGATATAAGCATCTTTTGATACGGCATTTCTACGAATAGCCGTGAGAATTGCTTTCCCATATATTTCGTGATGAAGAAAGAGCATGCAGATGCAATTAACACCGCTATCAGCAGGTACATCAATGTCGAAGGCGGAATGAGCATTTCCCATGATGGAACTTCTAAGAATCGGCTTATTGCCATTGTTGCTCCACTTCTTGCTCGAAAAATAAGAAATAGCGTTGCCAGGCAGAAAATAACATTCGAGGTGTTAACACCGCTTAAAGTCGTGATTACCTGTTCTGGCTGTCTGTTCCTTCTTGCAAGCATCGCCATCACGGTTGCATGTGCAGAAGTGATGCCCGGAAGGAAGCTAACCAGGGAGCCAAAAGCAGAGCCTGAGATAACGGATTTTACAGTTTCCCCTTTCTCTATCCCTGGCTCCTCTATCCTTTGCTCTGGTATCTCAGGTGTGTAAAGCAGCGAAAATAAGATGGTCGAGAGTCCGAATAAACCGGTAAGTGCGGGAAAAAGCATGGTAGAACGAAAGAAGAATGGTGAGTGCACCGGCATATTCAGTATCAGAAAGCCAAACAATCCGGATAGTAGAAATACAAAGGAAGAAAGAAGAATTGCCTGATATACTTCCATTCTTTCACTGAAACTCTCTGTGAGAATGAGTAACGCTGATATTCCAATGAGGATGTAAAGCATGCGGCTTTGAATAATTTCGTAGAATCGAAAAGGCGAAAAAACGAAATAGAAAGGGATGAGGAAAAGAAAAGAGAAAATAACAGCGCCAAAACTGCCTACCGCAGAAAGAACTGTTGCTTCGTAGGCTCTGCCTTCTAAAAGCAAGCGATGTGCGGGCAACAAACAAAGTGCAGTGTCACCTTCCGGGGCGCCTACGAATGCCGCAGGTATAAAACTCAAGAAGGTGTGCGCTACCGACGCAGCAAGTATGGTAGAAGCAACAAGGACAAATATGGTTTCAGAAGGCACAAAAGCGGTTAAAAAGTGCAGCTTCGCTAATATCACAGGAGAGATGGAGAGAAGGATAAATGCGACGTTATTGGGGTGAAAGCCGGGAACAAGCCCTGTTATCGTGCCTAACAGCACGCCAAGCATTGAAAAAGCAAAGAGTAATAGCAATGGCAAGAATATGTCCATCATTTAATTAATTATCAATGGAACATATGTAAAGAAAAAGTGACGCATGGCATGAACGCAATAGTGCGAAGATCGAAGATAAAAGGAGGGATAATTGCGCCTCCCTCCAAAAGCTACACGCATAGAGCTATTGCAATAGCTTCGTTGGGAAAAAAAAGCGACATTTTTTATCCGCTTATCTCTGAAGATACAACCGCCACACTTAACGCCGCAAAATGCTTGGGTGCCGTTGTAGAATACGATGAGAAATCGAGAAAAATAATGATAGAAGGCACAGAAGGAAAACCGAGAACACCCGAAGACGTGATAAACGCCGCAAACTCTGGCACCACTTTAAGATTTTTCACTGCTATTTCATCTCTATGCGATGGCGCCACGGTTCTAACTGGTGATTCCTCTTTAAGGAAGCGCCCCAATTCACCTTTGCTGGTAGCCTTGAATGACCTCGGCTCAGAGGCTTTTTCAACAAAAGGAGATGGAACCGCGCCAATAGTGGTAAAGGGCAGGCTAAAAGGTGGTGAAACAGCCCTGGATGCGTCCGTCAGCTCCCAATTCATCTCCGCTTTGCTTATTGCATGCCCTCTTGCAGAGAAAAATTCTCATATTGTCGCGAGAAATCTTACCTCAGTGCCTTACATGATAATGACAGCCGAGATATTAGAGAAGGCAGGGGTGGAAGTCCCTTTTTCTCGCGTACATGATAGCCATTATTCTTTTCAAGTAGAAGGGGGGAAAAGATACGAGTTACGAGAGTTTACCGTTCCCGGTGATTTTTCATCTTCGTCCTATCTATTGGCAGCCGCTGCGCTTACGGATTCTGAATTAAAAGTAAGCAATTTGTTCCCTTCTGCACAGGGCGATTCCAGAATAGTGGGCATATTGAATGATGTGGGAGCGGATATAAGATGGGATGAAGAAAGAGGCATAGTAGAAGTAAAAGGAGCAAAAGGAACTGGACTGATGGGTATAAGAGTGAATATGCGAGAAAACCCGGACCTGGTACCCACAATCGCGGTAATAGGCGCTGTGGCAGAAGGACCTACTGAAATAACAGGGGTTGCTCATCTGAGATATAAAGAGACGGATAGATTGCGTTTTCTGACAGAGGAGTTGAGGAGGATGGGTGCGAGAATAGAAGAGAAGGAAGAGGGGTTGTTGATAGAAGGTAGTAAAGGGAGAGAGTTAAAAGCAGCAAAGGTGCATTCGCATGGCGACCATAGATTGGCAATGGCTTTGAGTATTGCTGCTCTTTCAGCCAGTGGGGAAACAGTTATAGAAGGAGCAGAGTGTGCTAAAGTTTCCTATCCTTCCTTCTTTGAAGATATACGCAATTTGGGCGCGGATATAAAGCTCTCTTCTCTTAAAACTTAAAACCTTAAAGTTTATCAAAAAGAAAGAATAATAATTTTTAATGAAGGGTTTACCAAGCAAAAAGTTTTAGTGCTATGAAAAGCAAAAGCGCTACAATAATAAGCGTTGGGGATGAGATATTAAGCGGGGATGTTGTAGATACCAATTCTACATGGCTTGCAAAGAGGCTATCAACGCAAGGCGTTGATGTTGAAAAGATAATGGCGGTAGGTGATGATGTGGACGCAATAGGCGAGGTGATAAAAAGTTGCCATTCTGATTTTATTTTTGTCATGGGTGGGTTAGGCCCAACGCATGATGATGTAACAAGAGAAGGGGTAGCAAAGGGTGTGAGTAAAGAGTTGGAAAGAAATGAAGTAGCGGAGAGAGCGTTGAGGGAGAAATACGGAATAAGAGGCAGCTTATTAAAAATGGCAGATATGCCTGCGGGATCAGAGGTTATAGCAAATCCCGTTGGTGTTGCTCCTGGCTTCAGGATGGAAAACATTATCGTGTTGCCTGGAGTGCCAGAAGAGATGATGAGTATGTTTGATGAGATTGCTTCGCTTTTTCGTGATGATAAAGGAATAAGAAAAGAAGGGTGGATAATGACTGATAAATCAGAACATGAGATATTGGAAGTGCTGAACGAAGCGGTAAAGGAGTTTGTGGATGTGAAGATTGGATCTTATCCATACGTGGATAGGGAAGGCGAGGGAAAAAGTTACAAATTGCGTCTAAAACTCCTATCCGCAGACCCTGATGCGCTTAAGCGTGCGAAGAGATGGTTAGAGGAAAGAATAAAAATATGCTAGAGACCGGGGCTTTTAATGTAAAGGATGTGCTCGTGGAGATGAAAGACATATCGGACTCGATGTTAGACCTCGCTTATTCCGCGGTCCTGTATAGCAACCCAGAGATAGCGAAAGAGGTGTTTAAATTAGAGGAAAGGATGCATTCGCTGTTATATAAAGTGAGAATCGCGATAATGTTAGGTGCGAGAAACCTGGAAGATGCAATTGAATTCTCTGCAATATTGCAAATGGCTTCCGCAGCGGAGAAAATATCTAATGCAGCAGGTGATTTAGCGAAAATAGCAGAGTCGGTAGATATAACTCGTTATCTTGACCAGGAGGATTTTGAGGAAGCAGTAATAAATGTGAGGATAAAGCAGGCATCGGTGTTGAAGGACAAGACGCTAAAGGAATTAAAGCTCGAGACAGAAACAGGAATGGGAGTATTGGCAATAAAGAGAGGTTCTAAATGGATATATTCACCAGATGAAAACGAGAGATTGAGGGTAGACGACTTGATTATCACTTCCGGTCCAACAGAGGGTATCCCGGTCTTCTGCAAAATGGCAACCGGTAAAGAATACAAAGAGAAGGCGAAAGAAGCTGCAAGAGAGGAAGGCAAAAAAAGAAAAAGGATAACCGAAGAAATAGCTGACCTCATAGCAGATATGAAAAACATATCAGAGCTGATGGTTGGTCTATCTTACTCCGCGGTCATGTTTGACAGCAAGGAAATAGCGGAGGAAGTGAAAGATTTGGAAGACTCAATGGACCGGATGAAAGATGAGTTGGAGATATTAGTGATGGAAGCAGCAAGGGGGATAACAAAAAAAAGCACTTTTGACGAGCTTAGAGGTTTACTACACGTTGCTATTTCCTCTGAAATAATATCGGATGCGGCGTATGAGATTGCAGACGTGGTGCTTCGTGATATCCAGTTGCATCCGGTTTTTTCTGCCTCTATAAGGGAATCAGATGAGGTAATATTAAAACTGGATGTGAGAAACGAAGAGATATTTGGGAAGACGCTGAAGGAGTTGAGTATAGAGACTCGAACTGGCATGTTTATACTGGCAATTCGAAGAAAGGATGGCAAATGGGTATATAACCCGGGAGGAAATACAGAGATAAAGAAAGGCGATTTGTTAATTATGCGAGGTCCGAAAGAAGGCGAAGAGAAAATAAAGGAGATTGTATCTGCTCAAAAATGACAAGTTATCGATTCCTTTTTCCTCTTCTTTTGGCATAGCTTTTCAAAGCTTTTGGTTTATCTTCTCCTCTATCATCCTATCCGAATTAATCATTGCACGTTCTGTATCGCCAAACTGATCCTTTGCTCTTCTCATTTCATCTATAAACTCATCCACTTTACCTGCGGATACCAACTCGTATAACCTGTTTGCCGCCGCTAAAAACGTCTCATGTATTTTACCCATCTCAAAATTTGTCTGTATCATTGCATATAAATGCGGGTCTTGATGCAATAGCCTGCCCACGAAATCCATTATTATCTCGTACGTTGGGCTCATGAACTTCCTTAACCGGTCAACATTAAAATCAAGATTTTTCAGGGTGATGCCAAAAGAAAGGAGGATAAAATGTGTCAGTCCCTGGATGACCGACATTATTTCGTCATGCTCCTCTGCCGTTAAGATTTCAATTCTCGCACCATTTTTCTTGAACATCGCATCTATTTTATCATATAAATGACCTTTTCTCAAAGGCACGAAAATAATCGTTTGACCACGCATGTTTTTTGTCGTGGGACCGAATAAAGGATGAGTACCAAGAATTTCCACATCCTCATTTGTGAATCTGTCCATCATCTCTATCGGTGCTTTTTTCACTGACGTTATGTCCATGAGTAGCGAACCCTCGTGCATTTCAGGTCCCACACGCTCTATCACACGTCCCGTTATGTTGATGGGAACAGAGATGAGTAACACATCCGTATCCACAATGTCCTCTTTTACCTCTCTATCGTCCTCCGTAACCTTTAGAATGTCGGCATTTAAAAATTGGACCCCCAATTTTTTTGCTATCTCTTTTGTTTGGGGACTTTTATCCACTATCCGCACGTCAACGCCGTTTTCCTTGAAAAAAACGGTGAACCACCTTCCCATCCCTCCCGCTCCCCCTATTATTGTGACCTTCATCTTGATTAATTAAGCATGCAAAAAGTTATTGTGTTTCAAGATGGTATAAGTTATAATTAAGATTATAAAAAATTCACCTCACTTACTTACTTACGGCGTGGTAATTTTTGACGTGTAAGCAATGACCTTATAAAACTCGAACGAGCCACTCGCCGTGGACTCTTCCTCATATGACCATTTGGACCAAAGCCCACCGTTAGAGGCATTCAC
>QMVO01000050.1 GCA_003661125.1 Methanosarcinales archaeon | reverse complement strand
CCCCTATCAGAAGGGCTATATGGGAACTCTGTATTTCAAAAAATCGAAAAAATTTCGTGAAGAGAGAGGGGATAGGTTCCTGAGGAGGTTCGAGTACCCAATATTTATTGTTATCATTTGTAAAGGTTTTTCTTTTTATTCTTTTAGTGCCCAATTCATCCTCTATGCGATTGAGAGTTTCTAATTCAATTTCATAATAGTAATGATGTTTTACTATTGCGATAAATAGAGCATATGATATAAGTGCAGAAACCAATATTAATGATGCCCTAATTACGCCTGCTTCCAAATATCGGAATGCGCTGATAATTACTGCTCCATTTATAATTATTATAAAAAACGGAATCTGCCATAGCATGGTGTTATGATCCGCATACTTTCATAACATTCATGATATTGTAAATGCAATGCCCCCTTTTTATCTGATTTTTCCTCGTTCTTTTTTGTCATAGATAGTGTTACGATCAAGATATATACCCGTATTTAGCAATGTAAGACCAGTAGTTATATAAAGTTTGCTAATATAACGAAGCTATACCCTCATGAGAAGCAATAGTGGGTACCGAAATAAAAGGAATGCCGAGTTCAAAAGAGGCTACCTTCGCCGTATCAATGAGGCTCCCACCACCCACACCGAGTATGAACTTCGCTTTTTTTGCGCTCGATACGTTCTTCACGTGCTCCAGGCTTTCTACACTTATAGACGGCACTTTCTCTTAGTTGACTTCGTATCCTGCTTCTCTCAGGATTTCAAGCACCTTCTCACCCGCTATCTTTCTTGTATGATGCACTCCTGTAACTATAATAGCTTCTTTCCCCACTCCCAGGTGCTTGCACACCCTGTTGATTTCCTCTAAGACGCCGTGATCAATTAAAACGTCTCTCGGCAATTGCATCCATTTCTCTTTTTCAAATGTTTCCATTGCTCTTATTTTGCGTTTTTCAATTTGCACTTTGCTTTTTGCAATTAGTTACACATCCACTAACTTTAACAGTCCAACTTCAGGCTCATAAAACCTCCCTTCTCCAATAAGCTCGTCAATTACTTCCTCTACACATTCTTCCGGCAATCCTTTCTTCTTCAACTCCTTCACTAACTTCGTACGTACCACACCCCTCATCCCTGCATCCACTAAAACCTCCAAAACCCTTTCCTTTGTCGTTTTACTGTAATTCTTCCATACTTCCTTTACGGTGTTTATTGCCATATTCTCCCAGAAATCCAGTTTATCGTCATCAATCGCATAGTGTTTCAGCGCTTCTTCCTTCCAGGTGAATTCAGAATTCTTTGAACGAAGTAGTTCTATCCTCTCAAGAGTCCTCCTTGCAGTGCTTATTATCCAGTTATTTCTTACACTTTCCTCCACCGTTCCAGCCTCTTCAACCAATATGAGAATGCCCTTGCCTTTGATTTTTTCCGCACCTTCACGCACACGCATGCGCAGGTTACCAACAAAAGCCATGAATTTACCCAAATCGAGAACCTTATCCGTATAGATGTCGAGAGTAGCCGTATGGTCGCTTATTTTTATCTTCGTTATGTTCCCTCTTTTCTCCACTCCTTTTACTTCTCCAACTCCATAAAGCCGATTACATCTCGCACATGTGGGAGTAACGAGAAAGATTTCTTCTTTTTCTTTTATGAAAAAGTTGCTTTTCAATAATTCTTCGAAAAATACTCTACATGTAGGAGCAAGAGGGCTGCGTTCTTCCATGGCATTGTGATTTGAATTTGATTAAATGATTGCCTGCATCGGTTAAAAGATTATGATGCCTCCATATCCGACGACACTGGACCTATCACCACTGATGTCTCCACTTGTTGCATATTTTATCAATTCCCCTTTCTCTGCGTCAAGCTTTTTCGCTGCTTGCATCATTGCCGCGATTGGACCAACCCCACATGCGGTCGAGTTCCGCTCATATACTCTATTGTAGAATTTTGCAACATCCAGCTCCGTTATCGCCTCTATCGCGTATTCGTCTTTCTCTCTCGCTACTCTGTCAGGTTCATAATGTGTGAAATCCGAAGATGCAATCACAACTACCCTTTTTTCAAACTCGGCAATCGTGTCCGCCAGGTCCTCTCCTACCTCTCTCGCCGTGTCTTCATCGCTTAAGCCTATACAGATAGGAACAAATTTAAAATTTTTATCGAATAGGAATTGAAGAAAAGGGAGCTGAACTTCAATGGAATGCTCGTATTTATGCGCATTTTCATCCACATCAATAATCCGTTTTGGCAGAGCATCCACAAAGGCTTTGTCCACTTCCACTTCACCTAAGGGTGTTACCCACGTATCCGCGGAAACAGCAATAAGCGAGCCAATACCGTGATGATTGGGACCAAGGATGATGAATAGATCAACTCCGGGTATTTTGGCGTAAACATTCGCAGCTACGATTCCTGAATACATATATCCTGCGTGGGGTACTACGGCTCCGAGAATTCCCTCTTTTTCTTCTCTTATTACACCCGCGAAACACTCTTCCAGTTGTTTTTTCAATCTACTTTTCTCTGCTTCATAGAAAGCACCCGCTACTGCCGCTCTTCTCATTTTTATATCTCTGCCTCAAAATCATCCACACTGTAATTGAACATGAATTCTTCGTCTTTACCTCCTTCTTTACGATGCCTTTCCCTTAACAGCTCTCTTGCAAGCAGCCAGTAAACGGTAGCAAGTGCTTTTCTACCCTTGTTATTCGTGGGAATGATAAAATCCACATCTGTGGTAGAATTGTTTGTGTCACAGAGTGCCACTACCGGTATGCCGGTATCCACACCTTCCTTCAAAGCCTGCGCATCGGTCATTGGATCGGTCAATACCAGTATAGAAGGCTCGGTGAAGTAATCACATTCAGGATTCGTTAAGGTCCCGGGGATAAACCTTCCGGCTATTGACTTCGCACCCGTCACTTTTGCGAACATGTTCACAGGGTGATGCCCATATTCTCTCGCGGATACCACCAGTATAGAAGAAGGCTCGTAATTTGCTAAAAATTTCGCCGCTATCCTCACTCTTGCATCTATAATTTCTATGTCTAACAAATACAACCCATCAGGTCTTGCCTGGTAAATGAATCGCTTCATATCACCGGTTTTTTGCTGCGTTCCTATGTGGACACCGCTTGCTAAATAATCAGGACCTGGTATTAACGTATCTTCCTTTTCTATTTCCTCCTCCCTTTCTTCTTGTGCCATATTTTACCTATATCTCCTGTCTTCTATTCTATTATCTCTTATTCAGTATATTCTTTTCTGTTTTTATTTTATATATTATAAATATGGAAGGCGAAGAGGAGAAAGAAGCAGTAAAGCAATATATAGAGGATTTGAGGAAGAAGATACACTATCATAATTACCGATACTATGTGCTGGACGAGCCGGAGATATCAGATGCCGAATACGACAGACTATTTAAGGAATTGAAGGAGCTTGAAAGCAAGTATCCGGAATTGATAACGCCGGATTCACCAACACAAAGGGTAGGCGCGAAACCTCTGGCGGAGTTTGGCACCTACGAACACAGCATACCCATGCTGAGCTTGAACAGCGTTTCTGACGAAAGGGATGTAAGAGATTTCAATGAGCGAGTAAGGAAGTTCCTTGGAATAGAGGGGAAGGAGGTAGAATACGTGGTGGAGCCAAAGATAGATGGGCTGGCGATGGAACTTGTCTATGAGAACGGTGTGCTCACCGTAGGAAGCACAAGAGGTGATGGAAAGACGGGTGAGGATATAACGCAGAATCTGAGGACGATAAAAACAATACCACTGCGTATTTTTTCTGATGCCCCTCCACTGCCTTTACTGGAAGTAAGGGGCGAGGTTTTCATGCCGGTAAGCAAATTCAAGGAATTGAATGCGGAGTTAGGGGCGAGGGGAGAGAAGATGTTTGCGAACCCGAGGAATGCGGCTGCGGGCTCTGTAAGGCAATTAAACCCGAAGGTTACCGCTTCGCGACCTCTTGATTTCTTCGCCTATGGTGTTGGTAGAGTAGAGGGTAAGGAGTTTTCAACGCAGTGGGAAGTGCTGGATTATTTGCGAAGGATAGGGTTTAAGGTAAGTCCAGTGATAAGGCGGTTTAAGGAGATTGAGGATGTGATTAAATACCACGCCGAAATGAAGGAGAAAAGAGATGAATTGGATTATGAGATTGATGGAATAGTGGTGAAGGTGAATAGTATAGAGCAACAAGACCGGCTGGGAACGATTTCAAGAAGTCCAAGGTGGGCAATTGCATACAAGTTTCCAGCACGAGAGGAGTTTACGCGCGTGAAGGACATAGTGGTGCAAGTAGGGCGAACTGGCGCATTAACTCCTGTTGCTGAATTAGAGCCCGTCCAAATAGCTGGCGTGACGGTAAGCAGGGCAACTCTACATAATGAAGATGAATTGCGAAGGAAGGACGTGCGGATTGGCGATACGGTAGTGGTGGAGAGGGCTGGGGATGTTATACCTGAGATTGTAAGCGTGATAAAATCGAAGAGGACAGGAGCGGAGAAAGAATTCAGGATGCCTGATAGATGTCCTGTCTGTGGTGCGGAGGTGATGAAAGAGGGGCCTGTTGTACGGTGTATCGGTGTTTCGTGTAAGGCACAGTTAAAAGAACGAATAAAACATTTCGCTTCGCTTCGCGCACTTGACATAGAAGGACTGGGTGAGAAAGTAATAGAACAGTTAGTGGATAGAAAAATGGTTTCGGATGCAGCGGATTTGTTTTTCTTAACGAAAAGAGACCTTTTGAAGCTGGAGAGGATGGGCGATAAATCAGCGCAGAACATATTAAATGCACTGGAAAAGAGCAAACATACTACGTTTTCCCGGCTCATTCATGCATTGGGAATAAGGCACGTGGGTGAGCATATTGCATCTTTGCTTGCCGATAATTTCCGTGATATGGACTCGTTACGGAATGCGAGCTATGAAGATTTGATAAGCATCCCGGAGATAGGACCGGAGGTAGCAAAAAGTATTCTTTTGTTCTTCGAGCAGAAGAGCACGAAGGAATTGTTGGATAAGTTGGAAAGGGCAGGGGTAAGTTATGAAAAGGAGGAAGCAGGGTTAGCAGAGGAAGAAGTGAGAAAGATCCTGGAAGGAAAGACATTTGTGTTCACCGGGCGAATCTCTATCCCGAGAGAGAAGGCGAAGAGCATAGTAGAGCGGTTTGGAGGGAGAGTAGCAGCAAGTGTGTCGAAGCGCACGGATTATGTGGTGGCAGGAGAAGAAGCGGGGTCTAAATTAGAGAAGGCGGAGAAGCTTGGTGTGAGGATAATGGATGAGGAAGAGTTTAGGGAATTGGTATTTTCACGCACAAATTAGGTAGGTAGCTATAACAAAAGATGATAAACCTCGATATGGCAAGGATTTTTGACGAGATTGCAGATATTCTGGAGGTAAAAGGGGAGAATCCATTCAGGATAAGGGCGTATAGGCGCGCAGCTCGGACGATAGAAACACTTGCGCAGGATCTGAAGGTGATTGCAGAACGAGGAGGAGTCAGCGAATTAAAGAAAATACCAGGTGTGGGGGAAGGTATAGCAAAGAAGATAGTGGAGATAGCAAAAACAGGGGATTGCAAGAAGCATAAAGAGCTAATGCAAGAAGTCCCCGCGGGTTTGCTTGAACTACTGGCTATTCCTCGTATCGGTCCGAAGACAATAGCAAAGATGTATAAAGAACTTGGGATAAAGAATGTAGAAGAGTTGGAGGAAGCAGCGAAGGTACATAAGTTAGAGGGACTTCCTGGACTGGGCGCTAAGGTAGAAGAGAACATATTGAAAGGGATAGAGCAATACAGGAGGTATAAAGGACGTACGCTGCTTTCCAAAGCGCTTCCTTACGCTGAATCAATAGTAACCGAGTTGAAGAAGCTGGATGCCGTGGATAAAATAACCATTGCGGGTAGCTTGCGCAGGATGCGTGAGACGATAGGAGATATAGATATATTGGTAGTGTCGAAGCGACCGAAGGAAGTGATGGATTCGTTCACGAATCTTGACGGCGTAGAGGATGTAGTAGCGAAAGGAGAAACGAAATCATCTATTGTGTTGAAGGGAATGGAGGTGGACCTGAGGGTGGTGGATGCTGCTTCATTTGGCGCTGCTGCTCATTATTTCACGGGCTCCAAGCATCATAACATAAGAATCCGTGAGTTGGGCGTGAAGCGCGGGTTAAAGATAAATGAATATGGCATTTTCAGGGGTGATGAGAAGATAGGTGGCGAGGAGGAGGAGGATGTGTTCAAAAATGTGGGTGTCGCATATATCCCACCGGAGTTGAGAGAAGACCGGGGTGAGATAGAAGCTGCTAAGGAGAACAGAATACCGAAATTGTTGGAGTTAAGCGATCTAAAGGGCGATTTGCACGTGCATACGAGATGGAGTGATGGAAAGAACAGCATAGAAGAGATGGCGGAGACCGCTATTTCATTGGGTTATGAGTATATCGCAGTAGCAGATCATTCCCCCGCGGTAGGTATTGCCGGAGGGATGGATGAGGGTAAAGTAAAGAAGAGGGAAAAGAAGATAGAGAGGGTAAATGAGAAGTTTGAGCAGGAGGGTGCTAATTTCAGGGTTTTATCCTCTGTTGAGGTGGATATAAAGTCTGATTTCTCTCTGGATTTCCCGGATGCGATACTGAAATCATTGGACGTGGTCGTGGGTGCGGTGCATACCAAATTCTCGCAGGATAGACAGACGATGACGGAACGAATCGTAACGGCAATGGAGAACCCGAATGTGGATATAATTGCACATCCCACAGGGCGTGTTCTTGGCAAAAGAGGCCCGTACGAGGTGGATATGGAGAAGTTGATGGAAGTGGCAAAGGATACAGGCACAGTAATGGAGCTCAATTCATTCCCTGACCGGCTTGACCTTAACGATATGCACTGTCGGATGGCGAAGGATCATGGCGTGATGGTTGCTATCTCAACGGATGCGCATGATGCAACACAGATAGGTGCAGTGATAAAGTATGGTGTGGCAACAGCAAGAAGGGGGTGGCTTGAAGCAAAAGACGTGGTGAATACGAGAGGGTTGGAGGAGCTGAAGGGGTTATTGAAAGGCTGAATCAAAACTCCAAAACTATTTGAGAAAGAAAGAAAAAAAAATAATGATTATAGGAACGCGTGGTAGTAAACTGGCGATATTGCAAACAGAGAAAGTCCGCAAGCGGCTGAAAGAGCTGGGTTACGAGCCTCTGATAAAAGCAGTGCGGAGTTTAGGTGATGTCATGACCGACAGGGGTTTATACGAAATGCCGGAGAAAGGAGTTTTTGTTAAAAAGCTTGATATGCTTCTTTTACAAGGTAAAATAGACCTTGCAGTGCATTCCATGAAGGACATACCTCTTGAACGCGATGAGAGGTTAGAGACATCTGCGGTTTTACCTCGTGATTCTCCTTATGATGCATTAGTGTCAAAATATAGATTGGATGAAATGCCAGAAGGTGCGGTGATAGGAACATCAAGTGTTCGGAGGAAGTTTCAATTCTTGAATTGTATGGATTCGAGGGGGGTAGAAGTAACGATTAAGGATATTCGCGGTAATGTGGATACGAGGATAAAAAAATTCAGAAGAGGCGAATACGATGGCGTAATTCTTGCAGAAGCAGGGCTTAAGAGGTTGAACGCGGCGGCAGATATCGATTATGAGCGACTTGACTGCGACCCTTTTGTGCCCTCGCCAAATCAAGGTATAATCGCAGTGGTGACAAGAAAAGGCTCGGAGGAGAGTGAGATATTAAAAGCGGTAGACGATCCAAAGACGAGGATGGAAGCAGAGGTGGAGAATGAAGTATTGGAAGTAATTGGTGGGGGGTGTTCGCTTCCCGTGGGTGTGCACGCACATCATACTAAGGGATCTGAGGACAAAATTGAGTTGGCCGTTTACATTAGTGTATCCCGTGAGAGACATGTTTTAGAAAAAATGGTGCTCAGTAAAGATAAAAGATTGGAAGAGGCACGGGATTTTGCAGAAAGACTTCCACGCTGGAAAGAAATAAAATAAAGCCATGTGCTTGGAATTTTTACTAAATTGGTTCAAAACCTTTCATAAGAGCTCGGAAAAGCATCAAAACCGGGATTATCTCCAGACGACCTATCCCCATGTTCAATATTAGCATTACTTTCGCTATATATGGCATCCCTGCGTTTGTGATGCCCGTGGACAACCCTACATTCCCCTGTGCAGAAGCGACCTCAAACATGACCTCTCCCAACTGAAATTGTGAACCCACCACTGACGATAACACGCATATCCCTGCAAACAAGAACAGAAGCCAGAGGATGATAATCAAACTCGATTCTGACACTATTTTAACTATTTCTTCCTTTTCCAACAGTCTATCTCCGAGTCTAACAGAGATTATTGCACGTGGAGGTAAAAAATTTCTACGTAAGGACCATCTTATCCATTTATACGCTATTACCACTCTTATTAATTTCACTCCTCCTGCCGTAGATCCCATTCCTCCGCCTATTATCATGCTCATGCACATAATCATAATCCCCGTACCTGACCAATCATGCACACCTGTTGTCTGAAACCCCGTACATGTTAGTCCGGATATAAGCTGAAAAGAAGAAAAACGAAGACTGTTTAACACATCTCCGTATAATGCGTAGTTGGCAGCAAACAAGGGAACGAGCAGGATAACCAGGATAACGACAAAAGCGCGACATTGTACATCTTTAAAAAGAGTTTTGAAATTCCCTTTTAGCGCCTTATAATGCACTAAAAAGGGTATTGCACCTAAAATCATCATCGGGATAACTGCCAATTCGATAAGAAAGTTGTCGTAATACGCCATACTTTTATCGGTTACAGTGAAGCCTCCCGTCCCGAGTGTGGTCATTGCATGATTTATCGCTTCCCATGGCTTCATCCCGGCAAGGAAGAATAAAAGTATGGTATTTGTTTAGCTCATTTCAAACAAAGCTCATTGACGAGCAATTTTTTGAGTTCGTCGTAGACATCTTTTCCCTGTAACCGCCACGTGGCGAAGACGGAAGCGATGTACTGGTAATAT
>QMVO01000049.1 GCA_003661125.1 Methanosarcinales archaeon | reverse complement strand
TCTTCAACAGACCTGGTGGGGGTTTAAGTTTGGGAGAGATAGGTTACTTATTACTGAAAAACAGATAAAAGATTTTGTTAGAGGGAACCCCATTGGAAGATGGCAACAAGAAGCAGGAGATATAGTTTTATTCTGTGGAAGAGATGTTATCAAAGATGCAAATGATGTAATTCTACTTAATGTTAAATCTCACTACATAGAAAGAAGTAGTAGACCTCCGAATATAATGTCCGCTGAAAGATTATTGAAATTTTTTAACGAGCTTCTTAACAGAGACGATGCCTATAAAATGCTGGAAAAGGTAAGCTTATGGTTCATAGGAGTTGGCTATGCCACATCAAAAGATGGAACTACCATCACAAATATACATACTCGTGACTTGTTTCTATTAGACCTATCTAAGTTACCGCAGATAAATTTTGATGCTGCTATTCAAATACAGGGGCATGTAAAGGATATGGTGGAAATAGAGCAAGATAGACTTTCATTTGTAGAAAATCTCACTGATACTTTTGCGGCGCAATGGAAGAGCCATGTCAAGGGTAAGGAAGAAAAGTATGGAACACTTGCAGAAAATCTAAAAGAGCGTATTGAGCGGCTAAGAGATGTTTCTTAGAGGGCTAAGCCATACAGATTCCTTATGTATTTCTCTATACTCTCTTTGCATAGTTTGGTCTGATGGATTTGTAAATTTTTTTCTACTAATCGCACAATTCGTTCATGAATGTCTGCTTCCAATGGATTGTCCCAATCTATAAGTCTTATTGGTATTCTAGACAAGGGTCTTTCGGAAAATTCAACTACGCCTCCTCTTGTTAATCCCTTGTATTTAATCCATGTAAAAATAACATTAGAATTTAGTAACGCAAGCAGATACTTTGTATCCTCCTTGAAATAGGGTTTCTTAACAATAACTGTAACGTCTTGTGTTGCATAATAAGGGCCTTTAACATACACAAATCTGGTGTAAGCTTTAGTATCTATTCTCTCCTTACAGGGTGTAAATATCTTTTCATGATTATTTTCCATGAGTTTTTGATTCCTCGGAAACACCCAATGCCACCAAGGAATGTCCCTATCATAGTTATAACGTTTTTCTAATTTGTCACGATATCTAAGCAAATGCCTGTATATGTTTGGGTATTCCCGTTTAAGGTCTTCTTCATTTTCTACTTCATTTATAAAGATGTAAGGTGTTGCGTTCTTAAAGTAATACTGCTCGAGACTAAAAGCTTTGATAACAGAAATAAACGTTTCTTTTTCTTTTTCGGTAAATTTGTTTGGATTTGTTACCTGAAATGCTCTGTCGAGTCCGCTGACCATCCCATTTCCTATTTCCGCAATATCACCAAGCCTTACATATCTCTCTGTTTCATTCTCTAACTTACCTCCAATTTTGGATAAATCTTTTTCAAAAAAGTTCGTAAGTTCGGGTTCGGACCTCTCAAGAACCACATAATATGGTTTTCTTGCGAACCTCACTTGTTTACACGTGTTCTTATAAATTCCCAATTCTTCTAAATCTTCGCCCTCAAGCAATTTAGAAAGAGGTAAATTTAAAGGTTTATTATTGATTTCAACAGTAATCGTTGGCGAAAACTCACGACACGTGTCTTCGATTGTAGTGAGCATCGTGAAAATATTTGGTGAGAGGGGTTTCCAAGGCTTTCCGTTTCTAAACTGTGGATGGAGATATGCTTCGAAGTAATCTTCCTTTATATAATCTTCTCCTTTTTCTAATCGTTGCAGAAGTTCGGTTACTTTGTCAAGTGTTTTTTTGGTCAGTTTATCCTTACTCCATACATGAACTATCTTGACTGGTTTTCCTGTTTTCTTCTTTACATATTTGAAAATAAGAGCACTTGTGGAAACCTCTTTAAAGATACGCATTTCATTGAATGTTATATGAACTTCTAAATCGCCTTTTTCACACATATATTGCCTGAGCTTGGCAGCATGGAGCGTTTGCGTCCAAAAAATAGGGGTAATGAATATTAATTCTCCATTTTCTTCGAGTTTGTCAATACAGAGGTAAATAAACGCATACAACAAATCGGATAAACCGTTAATCTTGTTTTGCCAATAAGACCCGCTGCGCAATTTTTCATGAACTTCCACAGGAATGTTTTTCCATCTCACATAAGGGGGATTACCTATAATCATGTCAAATTTCTCTTGTATATTTGTTGAAAGAAAATCCCGGTATTCTATCTTAATATGAGATTTATTAGGTAGTGAAGAGTCTATTTCGTATGCCGTGACATTTCTAAATCCTTTTTTCCATAAAACATCCAGAAAAATTCCCTTTCCTGCACACGGCTCTAACACTTTAGCTGTAATACCTTTGTTCCCTAAATTAATCATGAAATCAGCAACCGATCTTGGCGTAAAATATTGACCAATGGTTTTTACTTTATCTGCCATTTTTTATTTTATATTAGGATTTATAATATAATTAAATATTTCGTACCTATTAGATTTTTAAAGTTATTCTTTTTTGATAAAATAGTGGTTTGCGGAAATTATCTCAGCCCAGAATGAAAAATAGCCAGTGAAAACCGTTAAAAACCGAAAATCATTACTAAAATGAGAAAGAATTGAAAATGCGGGATGAACAAAGGACATTCAGAAACAATCGATGGACTGAGAAAAGAGGACGAAGAGCTAAGAGAGGAAAATGCTCAGTTACGAAAGGGAATTGAGGAAAAAGATTCGGTGATCAAACAGCAGCAAGAGAAAATTGATGAGCTAAAAGAAGAAAGTCAGAAGTTAAGGCAGGAGCTTTATGGGTTTAAACAGACTAAACATCGTAAAAAGAGGTCAAAATCATCCAAATCCACAGATCAAAAGTCGAAGAAGCGTGGACCTCCTTTTGGACACAAGGGGACCTCACGCAAAAAGCCCGAAAGGGCTGATAAAACAGTCGTTCTCCAGTTTGAAAATTGCCCACACTGTGGAGGTGAGCTAAACGAATTGAAGGACGTGAGAGAGCGATATGAAGAAGAAATAGTCCCTATTCCAATCCTCACTATCAGATATATCATTAAAGGGGGCTACTGCGAGAAATGTGGCAAGGTTGTTTATCCGGAAGTGCCGGAGACAATCGGCAATCGCCACTTTGGCATCCATTTCCTCCTTTATATCGCTTACCTGAGATATGTCATGAATTTGCCTGAAAATAAGATTGCAACGCTCCTGAATGATACATACAATGCTCATGTATCGATAGGCACGGTAGTGGACTACCTGAAGAAGGCTGCTGAGCTTTTCGGCGATGAATACGAGCGTATAAAGGAAGAAATGCGAGAATCACGAATTTGCAACTATGATGACACAGGGCAGCGTGTGGACGGAGAGAACAGGTGGCTCTGGACTTTTCTCTCGAAAGAAGCCGTTCTGTTCCTCACGAGGAGGAACAGAGGTAAGAAAGTGGTGATTGAGGTTCTTGGCGAGGATTATGATGGCGTGAGCACGCAGGACTTCTATCCCTCTTACGACGGTGCCCCGGGGCGTAAGCAGAAGTGCTGGTCGCATCTGATAGTGGATGCGAGGGAACTCGTGGAGCTTAAACAGCCACCGCCGGAATCGCTCGAATTCTATGAAGGAATATCGCAGATTTATGAGGATGCAAAAGAAGCGGAGAAGGAGCTAAAGACCGGCGAGGATAGGGAGAGGGTATATGCCGACTTCGTTGAACGTTTGGAGAAGTTCGTAACGGAGGAAGGGAAATGGAAGCACCACAGGGTGAAGAAACTGGCAAAGCGTGCTTTTAAGTACAGGCATGAACTCTTCACGTTCATCCTCGTGCCCGGCGTAGATCCTACGAATAACGCCGCAGAGCGAGCACTTCGACCAAGGGTGAGGCAAAGGAAGATATGGGGTGGCTTTAGAACTGACGAAGGTGCCAAAAACGCTGATATCGTAATGAGCGCTCAGGAAACCATGAAAAAGCGGGGAAAAGACTGGTTCATTCATGGAAAGGAATATATCCTCCGCAAGCTTTCTCAAAAAGGTGAATAGATACAATATTAATAACTTTTTGTTCATTCCGGACACTCCTTTTACCTACAAGAGTGTCCCTCTTCTGCATGAAACTCAACCACTATTCAACATGTGCGTGCATACACAATATATGCATTTTTACCTATTAAAACACACTCCATATCATGCTTGTGCCCGTAGCAAGAGAGAAACTTGAGGAATTGAGAAAAAGAATAGAAGAGAAAGAGAATTTACTTGTCGCTTTCTCCGGTGGTGTAGACAGCGGTTTTCTGCTGACTGTTGCTCATGAAGTGCTGGGTGAAAAAGTCACGGCAGTAACGATAGACAGCGAATTGTTTCCGAGAAGGGAATTAAAACATGTTAAGAGCTTTTTAACTCACAGGGGCATCACACATAAAATAGTGCAGTTTGGGTGGCAGAGAAATGAAGCTTTTGTCAGAAACCCACATAACAGATGCTACTATTGTAAGAAGTATTTTTCGCAGATACTAAAAGAAATTGCAGCGGAAGGGGGGATAACAACCATCGCAGAAGGCGTTACCGCATCTGATTTGGCTAAACACCGTCCAGGCATTGTTGCATCCAAAGAAAAAGGTATATGGCATCCTCTCGCAGAAGTGGGCATAACGAAAACCGAGGTAAGGCAAATAGCGAAGGAAATAGGGCTGCCCTTTTGGGATAAGCCGTCAAATCCATGTTTAGCTACAAGGATAGCATACGGAGAGAGGATAACGGTGGAAGAACTGGAGAAGATAGAAAAAGCTGAGGATTGCTTAAAGGATATGGGCTTCAAGCAGGTAAGGGTTAGGTTGCACCATGGCGGAATAGCGAGGATAGAGGTCGGAAAGGAAGAGATTGAAATTTTTTTCGATACAAAAATGCTGGAGGATATTTGCGGGAAATTAAAAACGCTTGGCTTCCATTACGTTACACTTGATCTGGAGGGATATCGGAGTGGAAGCATGGATCCATACCAAAACCGTCCTATTTAAAGGACGAAAAAACAATTCCCTTTATACATGCTGCAAAATCGCTCTCTAATAACTTATCCACCTCCCCTATCGCATCCTCAATTTTATCATCGAAGCCCATCTCGCCCAAAAAAGGAACATCGAATTCCTTTAGCTCCTCTTTCACCAATGAGGACTTCCCCATTTTCATATTCTCGATAACGCCGATAATTGGCACATTCAACTCTGTAAGCATTTTTATTACCTTTTTCACCGTTTCCAATACTACTTTTGATGAGGTTGCCATCACCAGGAATTCCGCTCTTTTCATCCATCTTATTATATCCATCGTTGCATCTCCGATGCCGGGTGGCGTATCAACGATTAGGAAATCCAATGAGCTCCATTTTGTAACTGCAAGTAATTCCAGCATCGCATTAGAAATGTCAATGCCTCTAAGCGGTGAGGGATTATCACCCGTGAAATAAACAATGCTCATAAATTCTATGCCATAAATCTCAGGCGGAACGATTCCTTTCTCTTCCTTTGGATACACCCCTTCTATTCCCAATATCACATGCATGGATGGTGCAGATAAATCCAAATCCAGCAGCCCAACGCGGTGACCCAGTCGCGATAAAGTCAATGCAAGCACAGAAGCGGTTAAACTCTTGCCAATCCCCCCTTTTCCGCCTGACACTGCGATTATTCTCTTTATCCGAGCCAGTCTTTTATCAATAATGTTCGATCTTGGGTCCATTGTTTTGCTGCCCGCATCTTGAATCATTCTTTCTGATTCTTCACTTGATAATAATTCTATCAAACGCTTGCGAAAGCATTTCGATGTCGGCACTACCATAGCTTATTCTAATGCACCCTCTGCCCTGGGACCCGAATGCGCTTCCGGGAACCACACCAACACCCCTTTCCAGCAACTTATCTGCCAGTTCGAGATCGTCAGCACCGTTGAAATACGGAAAAACGTAGAATGCGCCTTCAGGTTTGACGCATACCACATCCATCTCACTGAGACGCTTCATTACGTAGTCTCTTCTGCTCTTTAATTCTTCGCGCATCTGCTCAGTAGCGAGCTTCGCTTCGTCTGAAAATGCCGCTAACGCACCATATTGTGCGAAAGATGTACAGCAGGAGAGTGACTGCTGATGTACGATGTCTATTCGGTCAATAACGGCACGGTCAGCGCAGGCGCAGTATCCAAGGCGCCATCCGGTCATACTATAGGTCTTGCTGAACGCATTCACGGTTATCACATTCTCGTATTCGCTGGCTGGACTGAAATGTTTACCCTCGTAGATGAGTTTTTCATATACCTCATCAGAAATCACGAAGATGTCTTTTTCAACGCACACATCCATTATCTTTTTAATGGTTTTCTCCATGATAACCGCTCCTGTGGGGTTGCCTGGCGAATTAAGGATGAGCAGTTTCGCATTTGTTTCTTCTAACTGGTTCATAAAATCTTCTCCTGGCACAAAACCTTCTTCAGGCTTCAAGGTAAGCCATTCCACTTGTGCCTCAGCCAACTTGATTTGAGCTTCATAACTTACCCATGCGGGGTTCTGGATTGCGACCACATCGCCTTTACCAGCTAAAGCCATGACGATGCAGTAGATTATCTGTTTTCCACCACCAGAAACAAGAATCTTATCAGCGTCGAGGTTGGCGATATTGTTCTCAACCGCCAGTTTCTCCGCTATTGCTTTTCTGAGTTCTGGTATGCCCTTAGAGGGTGTATAATGGACTTTACCTTCATCCAACGCCTTCTTTGCTGCGTCCTTAATTATCCGCGGTGTGTCAAAGTCCGGTCTGCCTATGGTCAAGTTTATCACGCCCGGTTTCTTCGCCGCTGCATCGTATTTGAAAGTTGCCGACGGTTTCACTTCCAATACACGGTCTGCAAAAACCATTTCTTTTAACATGGGTTTAAATTTCTTTTTTTTACTGTGAGAATTGTAGAGATGGGGTATGGTTGCCCGCTCGTTGCCAATTCCAGATAGGCGTCAAATAGTTCGTTTCTCATTTCCTTTCCACATACCTTCCTCTCTGTTCTATCTCCCTTACCCTTTTCAACACTTGCGGTGCATTCGTAAAAGTTTTCTTATAGCCCTTTATAAACGACTCCTTTAATTGCTCATACGATTCATGCGTGCCACCAAGGCTTTGGAAAAACACGTGAACATCCACACCTCTCGCTTCTGTGTTCGATTCGATAAAGGCTAACCCGAAATCTATGAAATAGATGATGTTATCCCTGCCCACAATAACATTGGAGGTGGTTAAATCGCCGTGAATTATTCCATTTTTGTGCAGGATGCCCACAAGCTCGCCTATTCTCTCGCTTATCGCCTCATTAATCACCTCTTTCGCCAAATCACCATCTATCCTCTCCATTACGAGCTCGTAATCATCGATATCGAAAATAATAGGAGTAGGTACACCTTTCCTTCTTGCTTCTGAGATAATTTTCGCTTCGCTTTTTGTCCTTTCTCTCCTTATCCGCTCATCTATCTCCTTTACTCTGTATCGTTTCTCTACCCGCCTCTTATACACAAAGTTATCCTTTATCTCTACTATCGCCTCAGCGCACTGTATCATCAAATCAAAGCGTAATAACCTTCTTTGCCTTGCCCAATTCTTGCAGCAGGTCTTTTAACTCCAGCTTCTGCAGTCCCGCAGGGATTTCAAACCTTGGTGGTTTCCCTCCCAGGAGTTTCATCCATGCGAAGCATGCATATAGGGGCACGCCTGCGCTGCTTGCCATCTTTATCAATTCGAACGGATCTGAAGGGACACCCATCTCCGCGGCATTTTTCTTTATATCCTCCGCATAGCCTTCTAACCCCGGAGCATACCTGTATTTCTTATCTACAAGTGCTGCCAAGCCCTCTTGCATGAATACCACACTTATATCCTCACCTGCTTTCTTCATATTTGTAGCGACGATAAGCGCGCTCAAATAGGAGTTTATCGTCCCCTCCTTACAGAGTACTATTGTTTCAGGCATTTTTATCACCGACTAAGATGAGTGTTTTATTGCTTTATAAAGTTATCGGTTTTTTTTGTTTTTGATTTGATGCGTAAAGTTCTTTTCTTCTCGCTTCCAGCATTTCCACATCACGCCCGAGATATTCCGCCGCCGACAACGCCTTCACACCTTTCTCCACTGCGCATTCATACACCTCTGCTATCCGCTCCTTAAACTTCAAGTCGCGCATGAAATGATGCTCTATCAAAATGTATTTCGCTGAAGTCTCTTTTATTATCCTGTTCATATTCTCTATTGCAAGTGCCAAACTCTTCCTCGAATACCTGAAGCCGAGCATATAAGTCATCGGTCCGTCTAATATCACGAGATCAGGATTTTCTTGAATAATGAATTCTATCTGCGCATCCACGGAAGGACCCTCAACATCGCTGGTAAAAACCACTTTCTCATCGCCGCATGAAATGCATACCTCCACCACATAACCCAGCTTGGAGTTTGTGCCATGATAAACGGGGGGTGAGAATTTTATCCTCGTGGAGCCATGCTTAAACTCCTTTCCGTCTGCAATATCCATGGACTTCGGTATTCCTTTTAGCTTATCAAAGAAATAAGAAGCACGTTTTTCCTGGCTTTTGTTTATGAGCTCCTTCGGATGCTTCAAATAAACAATCTTGCCTTCATATATCTCTGGCTCTTCTGGGTCGTAATGGTCGTAATGGTAATGTGTAACCACCAGGACATCACTCCGGGATGCATGTTCCTTTATATCAGCCCATGTCTCGCGCATCCTTTGTTCTTCTACTGGATGCGGCGGTAAACTATACCTACTCGGTGCTAAGGATACGCCTGGGTCGATTAACACTGCTATGTCGTCGGTCTCCACGAACGTCGCCATAGATCTCACGCCAAAGCTGTCGAACGCTAAAGGCTTTACATTTAGCATTTCGTTTTCTCACCATGAAGAGCTATTTTAATTGTAAATTTATTTATATTCATTTTAGTTTAGTAGTTTATATAGTTAGTTTTTAGCTTATATTAGGCGATTATGCGTGTACCAGAAACCTTCATAGTGGGGAAATTCCCCGAGTAGGAACTTTTGATTATTTACCTCCATTCTACCGTATTCCATAATCAAGCGGGAATAAACAAAGTAATATTTTCCATGCTTACGGGACTCATTACTCCCCATTTTGACGATTTTTTACTATTTAGTATGTTCACGATAGCGGCGTTGAATGAAATACTGAAGACCGTAAAAAGAAGGGGAGTCAGAATATCTCAGATTTCGCCCAAGAAAACCAATAGCCTCGTATAGTCTTAGCCGGAAAGTCCATTCATCGTATTCCATCCC
>QMVO01000048.1 GCA_003661125.1 Methanosarcinales archaeon | reverse complement strand
GAAAAGAAGGATTGAAAGAGCGGAAAAGGTATAAAAGGAGTAATTTTCGGGGCTGGTTAGACCTCGATGAAAAGAGGACAGCAACGCTTCGACAAGCAAGGCACCAAGAGTGTTGTTCGCTGGTGTTAGACCTCGTTGACCAGAGGACAGCAACTATTGCTTCGCAGCTTGAACACGCATCTTCAGCTCTGTTAGACCTCGATGAAAAGAGGACAGCAACGTGATTCGTCTAACAAGTTCAGCAATTTCTTTATTTGTGTTAGACCTCGATGAAAAGAGGACAGCAACGTTATTGCTCTCTTCTGTTTCCCAAATCACCTTTCGTTAGACCTCGATGAAAAGAGGACAGCAACAAAAATTTTTGCAAGCAAAAATTTTTAAAGACAAGGCTATCGCCAGGATAAATCTTTTCTGATGGTGCTTATCTCTTTGGATAGGGTTTTGAATCGAAAAATAAGCCCGTAGAAACATGATTAAAGAAAGTGGGGAATCTCGAGATCATCACATCGAAAAAAATTTCTTGAAGAATCAAACTTTAAAAAGTTTGATCAAAACGCTTCGCAGACGAATTCCATTTGAGACCCACATTTAAGGACATCTCGGAACGTAATTAGCGTGTCTATGTGGCACGTGAACATCTTACGGCTAAGCACCATTGATCCATCCGTATATCGTTTGCCGCAATCCGAGCATAGTCTGCTATTGCAGCCCAGTGATTTTTCAATGACCACCCCGCATTTTGGACATTGATAGAAAGGTGAGGCAATCACTTCTTCCATAATTCAAACATGTGTGAGTTTTCTATCTAAGACTTTTCATTTGATTTGATTTGAAAGAATAAAATGGAAGGGAGTCATACTTTATGTACAATAAAAAGAGCGATGCCAATTTTAATGTAAAGGAGGTAAAGCCATGGGTAAAAATTTCGATGCATATATAGCACTCGATAGGAGGGGTCTAGAGAACAAATACGTGATCATTGTAAATGGTGAGGTGGTGGCAAAGGGTGAAAATATTGAGGAAATGCTAGAGAGAGTGCGGCAAGAATATCCTCATGAGAGACCCTTCGTGGCAAAGGTACCTGAGGAAAGGATGTTGGTACTATGATACGTCAAAGGTTCAGAGAAGAAAGAAGCAGCTTATGGGTTGTTCTTCGCCCTGTAGCAGAGGTAATTTTGGAGAAGGATAGTTTTGCTGTGGAGATACCAATGTATGTAGATTCAGGTGCTGATGTTTCAATGATACCTTTTCGTTTTGGCAGGGCTCTCGGCTTTAAGCAAGAAAGAGAAGACACCATCCAGGAAATTAAGGGCGTTTCAGGGGCGGGAGTCCCTTATATTCTCAAGGAAGTTACCTTGGTGTTGAATGGCAAAAGATTGAAAGTGAGGATGGCGTGGGCATTGGTTGAAGAAGTGCCGATGCTTATGGGTAGAATGGACATATTTGATAAATTTCGGGTGGTTTTTGATGAGAGAAGCGGGTGGATTGATTTTGAGGAATGACAGCAGAACGGCGTATAACAGAGCGTATCTGGCTACGGCTATCGCCTTCGCCCAAATCCAGCCTGACGGCTGGACTTCAGATACGCTCGGAACGTTAGCTATTATTATCACATGGATGCATGGCTACCCATTATTATTTCTACAAAAGTAAAAGTGATAAAATTAAGCTATGAAAAGGGAACAATAATGGTAAAGAGCTATTTCAAGCTGCCACATACCGTATGGGATATTAGATCAAATAGTTACCGATGCTTGCCCATATTTTATAAGGATTTGATTGACTATCTAAAACTTTCAGGGCTCGAATACAAAGACAACGTTCTTGATTTAATGCCCATCCAGAATTTGGCATGCAATTTGACCCTGCACGATTATCAAAAAGATGCGATAGATAAATGGATACAAACAAAGCGTGGTGCTTTAGTCCTGCCCACCGGTGCAGGCAAGACCTTAATTGGGATAAAAGTAATTTCAGTGCTGAACGTTCCAACGCTAATTGTAGTGCCAACTTTGGAGTTGGTCCATCAATGGGAAAAAGAACTGCAAAACAAACTTGGAATCGAAATAGGCACGTACAGTGGCGAGAAACACATATTGAAGCCAGTAACAGTAGCGACTTATGATACCGCGTATCTGAGGGCTGAAGAGTTGGGAAACAGGTTTCTTCTCTTGGTCTTTGATGAGGTTCACCATCTGCCATCTCCCGGCTATGCGAACATAGCAGAGATGTTTGTCGCTCCTTTCCGGCTGGGATTGACCGCAACTTATGAACGAGAAGATGGATCGCATAAAGACCTCGAAGGACTGATAGGAGGGAAAGTTTATGAAATTGGGATTGATAAACTGAGCGGAATACATTTAGCAGCATACACAACAAAAAAAATTGTTACCGATTTGACCGCGGATGAACGGCATGAATACGAGAAATATCATGCTATATTCTCCAATTTCTTGAAAAAGAAGAAAATAATCCTGAAATCACCTGCGGATTTCAAATTGCTCGTGATGAGAAGTGGTCGTGATGCGAGTGCGCGAGCGGCTTTGCTGGCAAGAAACAAAGCGAGACAGATAGCTTTAAACTCGAAGTCCAAGCTGAATGCACTTTCTGAAATCCTGGATAACCATTTCGGTGAACGAGTGATAATATTCACGGAACATAATTCTTTGGTTTATGCAATTTCAAAAAAGTTCCTCGTACCTGCAATCACGCATACTACACAAAAAGAGGAGCGTGTTGAAATCCTGAATAACTTTCGTGCAGGGAAATATAAAGTAATAGTAACATCCAAAGTTCTGGAGGAGGGCATCGATGTTCCTGAAGCTTCGGTTGGGGTTATATTGAGCGGAAGCGGCAGTAAAAGGGAGTACAAGCAAAGATTAGGGAGAATATTGCGAAAGAAGGAAGGAAAACTCGCAGTTCTTTACGAAATTGTCTCAAAAAAGACGACTGAAATCGCAATATCACGGAAGCGTAGACACGGAAGCTAAGATGTGCAAAGAAAAATAATGGAGAACAAATTAGTTTGGATTGAAGCTATTGGTCGCAAGCAGCGTGGAGAATAAGAAGAATGTTACCAAGTGAACTCCTCATCACGAAGATAAAGAAGGGCAGGATATACCCAGTTTTCGCTGAGATAAGCGAAGAGCATCTGGAATTGGCTGATGCGCTTATAGAAGTTTACCGAAATTTCAGGGGTAAAAAGAGGAACGAAATAGATGAAATTGTGACGGAGTTTGAACAAGGCTTGAATTTCAAACTTGTAAGGGGGTTAAGGACGCTCCTGGAGCGAAGGTGCGTCTTCAAGTCAAAGTTTACAATTGAACCCATGTTGGCGAGAAGAGCTGTTTTCGAGACGGCGAGCAGCAAAAAAGTCACGAATGGAAAAGAAAGAGCGGAGGTTATTGAAAAGGTTGCAAAGAAACTGAACATTTCGGTGGCGGAGTTAGAGCAGTCTTTATGGGCAGACCATGAATCGGAAGTGGTATTGGATGATTTTACTGCTTTAACTGCAGAAGAGTTGTTAAAGTTGTATAACCTGTCACTTGCCCAGACCCTCTTGTTTAAAGCCATGGGTATGTCCATTTCGTTTAAAAGCAATTATAAAGAGATTTTCCGTGCAATTAAATATCTTGGATTGATGTACAGCCCGGAGGGGAATAAGGTAAGGGTTGAAGGTGCTTCGTCATTGCTGAAATTGAGTGACCGGTATGGCACCTCGATGGCAAAATTGCTTCCCGCGATTGTCAGCAGTGATGAATGGGAAATAGATGCAGAAATTGTTATCAGGCAGGATACACCCAGGATTTATCATTTTTTGATGGACAGCCGTGATAGAGATTTGTTGATGAGTGGTGTATTAAAGAGAGAGGAAGCCACGTTTGATAGCGCGGTTGAAGAACGGTTTTATAATGAGTTTTTAGGCTCAAAGGCGTCACAAAAGTGGGAATTGATAAGGGAGCCGGAGGCGATTTTCACGGGTAAGGCTGTGTTCATACCGGATTTTAAGTTCAAACATAAAGAGCTGGGGATAGAAATCTATTTCGAAATCGTGGGCTTCTGGACAGAGGAATACCTAAAAAGAAAGCTGGCAAAACTCAGGGCTCTAACGTTTAATATTCTGGTGGCGATTGACAAGAACCTTGCATGCTTTAATTTAGCCGATTTCGACATAGGTCAGCCTATGATACTGTACACCAGAAAAGTGCCTGTTGCCAAGGTGCTCAGGTATCTGGCGAAGATTGAGAGAGAGGAGATAGAGAAGCAGGTAGAAAGTTTGAAGGTTAGAGGAACTCGGATAGAACTCGAAGGTGATATAATGGCTACTAAGGATATTGCTATGCGGTATGATGTGAGTAAAGAAGCTGTAAGAGCGTGTTTGAATAACCCGGAGTATATTGTGTTCAAAGAGATAGTGGTTAAAAAGGAGTTGTTGAACGAGGTGAAAAAGAAGCTCACTACTAAAAATATAAAGTTGTATGTGGAAGCGCGAAAAATAATTGAGGCTATGGGCTTACCAAATCCCGACGAAGTTTTGGCAGTACTCGGGTTCAGGGTAAAGTGGAAGGGTCTGGACATGGATGCTGCAAGTATAGAATTAAAGTAATTGCTCAATCAATCTTGATTGTCACCCTTCATATTCCTTGCTCAACACCTCTTTTATATGCTCGGCTGTTTTCTCACCCACATGTTCAACCTCCATCAACTCCTCTTTTGAGGCTGTTAAAATACGTTCAATCGTTTTAAACCTTCTTAGCAGATTCCTTGCCGTCACGATTCCGATGTTGGGCAATGCGGAAATGAAATATTCCTGCTGCTCCTTCAATGAAGCCGAAGGCTTCTTACCATGAGGATTCACCTCCGTTTTGTTCGGCATTTGCTCCCGCTTTGCAATCACGTAGATCAGCGATGCCGTGTCTGCTTCGTCCCGCGTTTGTATGATGGGAACAGAGAAATCAACAGCTATGGTCGCCATCACAGCCCTTACCACGTTGGGATGAACGTTCCTCTGTCCATAAATCGAATCACCTTCAATAACGAGCAAAGGCTTCTCATACTCGTTCTTCATTCGATGAATCTGCTCGAGCAAATTCCTGCGTTTATTTACCAGCGAATCCGAGAAATCTACTGCACTTTTCCGCTCTATACAAACCCTATCAGAGACTATGTAGTCACCAATCCCCAAATTCTGCAATTTCAGGTTCACACCGGCTTTCTGCAGAAATCTCGCCACTCCGGACCTCGTCTCTCTTGGATCCACAAAGATGGTCAATTCCGCTTCTTCATCAAAGTCGGTTATCCTCCTTTGCTTCTCTTTTTCCTCACGTTCCGCCGCAGCCGCCACCAGCTCAGCCTTATTTATCTTCTTTGGATCTCCTCCTCCTTCTTCGTTCATCCCCATTGTCCGCAGTTCGCTTATCCTTCTCCGCATCTCTCGCTCCTTGCTCCTGCTGAGCCAGTAATAGGCTTCATCCCTCGTTCCTTTTGCAATAAGCACGATTACTTTTCCTACTTTTTTCCTCGCAGTCCTTCCTTTCCTTTGTATGCTTCTTATCGCCGAAGGAATGGGTTCATAGAACAGTACGAGGTCTGTCGCAGGAATATCAAGCCCTTCTTCAGCCACCGAGGTAGCAATTAAAACGTTGAAAACACCCTCTTTAAACTTATTTATTATCTCTACCTGCTCCTTTTGCTTCAAGCCCTTGTCTTCTCCCTTTGACGCTTGCCCGATAAACTTGACCGGTCTTATCCCCTCCTTCTCTGATTTCAAATCATGCAAAGCAGAGATGATCATCTCCGCAGTATCCCGATAGTTGGTGAACACAATTATTCTCGTGCTCGGATTAACTCGAATCTCTTCTCGCAGTAGCTCTATCAGCACGTTCAGCTTTGGATGCTCTCCATCGTAGGATGCGACAGCGAACATCGCGTCCACAAATTTATGATCCTTCAACAGCCTTTTTGCCGCTTTGCTCCCTCCTTCTGAAAGTGCTTCAGTCCTCAGTCGATCAAAATATCGTCGCAATGCGAAAATGCCCTGTGTCTCTATCAACTCAATCGCATGCTTTATCTTCATTACTTCTGCTTGCAAGGATAGCGCCTTGTAGTAGTCTGCATGCTTTTGTTTCGCCAATTGCGCCTCTATTAGCATTCTTAACTTCAAAAGGTCTGTTTTTGATATGTCTCTGCCGCTTTTCTTTCTTATAAAGCCAAGTCTTTGCAATTCGTTTATTCTTTCCTCTAATACCTCGTCTAATACTCGTTTCTGTTTTTTTATCTCTTCTGGAACGTCTATACCACGCCATTCAAAGCCTTTTTTGAATACATAAGGTGCTACATCGTGGTCATATTCAGTCCTGCTTTCCACCCGTTTTACGCCCAAAGAAGTACATATTTCCTTTATCTTCTCCTTATCGCTGCCTGGAGAAGCGGTTATACCCAGTACGAGTGGCTCTTTTGCCTGCTCCGCATACTTCTCTGCAATGTAAACATACGAGTAGTTACCCACTGCACGGTGGCATTCATCGAATATTAGCAGAGCAACATTGCTGAGGTCAATTTTGTTACTCAACAAATCATTCTCGATTATTTGAGGCGTAGAAACGACTATTTTTGCGGCATCCCATAACTTTTCTCGCCTGTCTGCTAATACCGAACCTGTAAAAGTTTGTATAAGATAAGGGTCAAGCGTCAGCACTTCTTTTAAAAACGCCGAATGCTGCTCGACCAAAGGTCTGGTAGGAGCCAAAAAAAGAACCTTTCCCATCGCCAGTCGCTCCACTATAACCAAAAGAGCTATGGTCGTCTTTCCTAAGCCAGTAGGCAAAACAACCATCAAAGATTCTCGCTTCGCCTCCTCAGCTATGGATATTTGGTATTTCCGGTTCTCTACCAATCCCTCCTTCAGGAGTGGATGCGATATAAATTTTGACGTATGGGTAACTGACATATATATGCAAGTTATACGCAAGTTAATTAATTTTTCTTTACAATCATCGACAAATTCAAATCTCTTTTTACTATCTTCTCATATTTGTCTTTTACATGCGGCTTGATTTTCTCTAAATTCCATACGCCCGATATTATCTCCCCCACCAACTCGCCATCGTCAAATACTCTTACCACTTCGTCATTGTCTGATACCACCACAGCCACTGCGTCTGTTTCCTTAGAGATGGAAGCAGCAGCCATGTGCCTGCTACCAAAACCCATGGGGAGGTCTATATTCCGAGAGCTTGCTTCAATATGCCTTGCTGCTGAAAGGACATATCCATCACCACTAACAACAAAAGCGCCGTCCAGCTTTGCAAGCTCCTTTATCGTCCCCTGTATATCTGCCTCCCTTATGTCCTTTATCTCCTTCGGGTAAGGAGCAAGAGGATCTAAGATTAAAGGTTTTGATTTCTCTAATACTTTCTCTTCATCTCCTACCACAAACAACGTGCCTTTCTTCGCCTTGCTTCTGCTTTGCTTTGCTATCCCCACTGCTATCTCTATCACCGTCTCCAACACCTCAGGATTACACTTTCTCTTTACCCTACTACATATTATCTCCGCCATTTCTATTCCACGATAATTATATTATAATATTTCCGTTTCTAACTTTATAAATAAGATAAAAGAAGAGGAAAAAATGCGAAATACGAAGAATATAAAAACATCTTCATATTCGCCATCACATATTACCGGCTTCTTTGAGATATGCGATAATAAAAATCCTCTGTACAAGGGCTCGGTAGGTGCGGGCATCGTATTAGAAGCGGGTTGCGTGACTGAAGTTTCTCTCAATATTTCTCAAAAGGGGACAAAGATAGAAATAAATGGCATGGAAGAGGAGGCAAGTACCTCTAAATACGTTGTTGAGAGTTTGACAGGAAAGTACAAGGTCGGAGTTATGGTATCAACAGTTTTTGATGTGCCGGTAGGTGCTGGACTTGGTGCAAGTGGTGCAGGCGCGCTCAGCACTGCTCACGCAATAAACGAACTTTTATCGCTCGGTATGACGACGAACGAGGTGGCACAAATCGCTCATCTCGCAGAAGTAGAAAACAATACTGGCTTGGGCGATGTAATTGCAGAGACATACGGCGGTGTAGTAATAAGAAAGAAGCCTGGTCCACCAGGAATAGGCATAATTGATACGGTACCGCACAGGAGAGAGAGGATAAGCTACGTTGTGTTTAGAAAGAGATCCACAAAAGCCGTTCTACTGGATGATTCTATGAAAAGGGTGATAAACGAAGCTGGCAGGCAAGCAATGAAAGAGATGATCAGGAAGCCGAATTTGGAAAATTTCATGCTTGTCTCAAGGAAATTCTCGTTACACAGCGAAGTAATAAGTGATAAATGCAAGGATGCGATAGAGGCAGTGGATTCCGAAGGGAAGGTTGCCAGCGCGGCAATGATTGGGGATACTGTTTTTGTTATTGGTAAAAGTGAAGCGTTGAAGGAGTTCGGCGAGGTAAAAGAAAGTAGAATATCGGATGCTGGTGCAAGAAGAATAGGTTAAACTCTAAAACTTCTATTAGCCTCTCCACCGACTACCATTCAGCAATCTTCTGTAATTCCTCCTTTGTGTTAATTTAAGTGATTGATTGAGTTGAGGAATTAGAAGGAGAAGAAGTATCCATTGCTATTTTGGAACACCTTCCACTTTCAAACCAAAAATCATCAAGTCTTTAAAATAAAAAGAGACATTTACTTGATCGAGTGTTGGAAAAAGGTATGTGCTCAATAGAAGGGGTAATCCAAAAATCGAAAAACGCGGAGAGGGAAGTATATACAAGTTAGGCGGTATACACGATTTTGTATTTTATTTCACCACCTAATATTGAGCAATTACGGAAAAAGCTTAGCCGGAGGTGCAGGAAAAGATATGACTGGGAGGAGGGTTAGAGAGGAAGTAGCTAAGAGTAAGAGGTATATAATATAAGTAAAAATGCAAGCTAAGAGAGAATGGCAATTTTGCAAAAAGTGTGGGAGGTCATTTAAACCAGAGGATTTTGAAATATTCGAAGGAGAAGTATGGATAATTTGCGAGAATTGCAGAGAAAGAGTTATTAAATATAGAAATTTATCGTGGGAAACAAAAGAAGCTCTTTTGAGAAGAGACAGGGATTTTGACCATGATATAAAGATTCTTTTTGACAAAGATTTGATTCCTTTTGTGGATTATGAAGATGTTAAGTATATCGTGCCAAAACAAAAGAGTTATAAAATAGAAAATCCATTTTCCATGTGGGGATGGATAAATGCATGGAAACTGCACCCGCTTTGTAAGGGATTTGACATATGAAGAAGTTATTGAAATAGAACGTTTATG
>QMVO01000047.1 GCA_003661125.1 Methanosarcinales archaeon | reverse complement strand
TACTGCTCTCCCATAGACTTCGAGAAGGAAAAGGAGAGGGAAATAGAAAAGGGGGTGAAAGCATCGAAAGTTTTAAATACTGTTTCTTAACTAGTTGTATACTAACAAGGGTGCATCCCAAAGGATAGTTTATAGATACGAAAGACTAAATAACGAAAAAAGCCTCGGTAGCTTAGCCTGGATGAGCGGCTGACTTGTAATCAGCAGGTCGAGGGTTCAAATCCCTCCCGGGGCTTTAGTTCTCATGAAACATCATATGCTGTTTCCCTTTTACCTCCACAAGTTTACTCCATCTTTTATAATCCCTCAATTTCCATGCACCAGCCTTTCCAAGTTCTTCTATCCTGCATTTATTCCTTTCCTTCGCTCTTTCTCTCTCTTTACCAAGATGGTAACACCTCAGGCAATTGCCATCGCAGCCTTCAACAGGCGAAAATTTCTCCCCTACATTCCGTCTTACATAAAGGGGGATGTCAATCCCCTCGCAGTTTCTGGAAGTCATAAACTCCTGGTTGAGCCCTCTAAATTTTAATCGTGATTTTAGCATTTCGTGCCCCTTTTGCAACCTTATCCGCTCAAATTCCATACACAAACCCATCGTCACCCCCTCTTTATCACAAATCTCTTTAATCATCTCGAACAGCTTTCGCCGGTATTCTATCCTCGCATGCTTTCTGCCACTCATCTCCTCCACGTATAAGCCCTTATATTTCTTCATCGTTTCTTTACCGAATTCGTGCTCTATATGCTTGTACATCTCGTGCTCCATCGTCTTTGGTATGTCCAGGCAGCTTGATATGATATGCGATGCACCCGCGTCAGCCACCGTTTTGATTAACTCCTTAAGCTCATCTTCTTGGCTTGTTATAAACGGCAAAACGGGGTCTATCCGGCAAACAGCGAAAATACCACGATTTGAAAGCCGTTCTATGTTTTTTATTAGTTCTTCGGTACTCGCGCCACCTGCCATCATTCTTCTCCTCTTATCTTCATCCAAGGTTAAAATACTGACTTGCCCGAAGGAATGCTCCTGCTCTGCAAGCAACCTCATCGCCTTATCGCTTATCACACCTTTTGTTACCACTTCCACAGGAATGTTTCTTCGCACAAACGCAGCTACGATTTTTTCGGTGAGTTGATACCGCTTATTTATCGGCTGAAAAGGGTCGGTTACAGGGGACAAATAGCCACAGCTCGCAACTCTTATCGAGTCCAGTTGCTTTGCTACTACTTTATCAAAATCTTCAAACACGGTAATCACGCCCCTCTTACGAAATAAGTCGAAATATCCTGGGAATGCATGTGCGTAGCAAAAGAAGCAATCATGACTACATCCATTGTAAGGGTTTATTAGAAGTCGCTCCGAGGTGCACTCCCGGTTTCCATAAGGTTCTATGCCATTCCACCATCCGTGTATTTCCTTTTTGGAACGAACAAGTCTTAAATGCTCATAATCTTCTGGACACACTTTTCCTGTGCTATGCGAAAAGAAAAATCTTGCAATTTTTTCCCTTATTTTATATAGCGATCTATTTAATTAAGTTAAATTGAGTGATAAATTCATGGAGAACGATAAAAAAGCAAGGGATAAAAAAGAGAAGGAGAAAGCAGAATATGCCGAAGGGTTGAAAAAGACGATAACACCATTTCTATTTGGTATTCTCGCAGGTGGTATATGCTTTTTAATATTTGTGTATACCCCGTATTTGGTCAGTACGGACGGCGGTTTAAAAGAGGACCTGGATAAAGGGATCATTCCAGAAAATTTGATTAACATGTTTGAAAGAGAAGGTAGCCCACTTTCTGAAAATGTCACCATCACGAAGGAAGGAAATGACAAATGGCTGTTAAATGATAGAGAAAATAAAAAGACCTATATTATCAGGAAAGATGCGGAAACGCTAAATATTTACCCCACCCCTAAATCGGAGAACTGGCTGCTCATCGCAATACTTCTGATCATGGTACAGAAATTCGTGTATCCCCTCTTGCATACAAGTATTGAAGGAGCAAAGGATTGGTTTTATATCTCGTTTATGACCATTTTTTGCTGGTTTATCTTCTTCACCTTATTATTGATGATTCTCTTGTAGCTCTTTTTGGAACCACGGCTACACATTTTTACAAGTACCTTTCAGAAGAATATGAGTAGCTGCGATAGCAAGGGCATCGGTGACATCATCAGGCTTTGGCATTTTCTCCAACTGAAGTAGCCCCTTTACTTTGCTCGCCACTTCCTCCTTCGTTGCTCTACCATATCCTGTTATTATACTTTTCACCTCTGAGGTGTTATATTCGTATGCAGGAATGCCGGCGATAGCAGCAACTAAGAGGCAAACTCCACGTGCTTGACCAACGCTTAACGCCGTTTTCACGTTAATATTAAAAAAGATTTTCTCGATTGCCATGTCATCAGGCATCTTGTTTCTTACCACCACAAGCAAATCCTCGTATATCTTTTTTAATCTCTCTTCTTTTGGTTGCCTGGGAGTTGTCTTTATATATCCAAAATCAATTGATTTTAACATCCCGTTGTTGAACTCAACAACACCCCATCCTGTACGAGCAGTCCCCGGGTCTATTCCGATTACACGCATAAATAAATAATATAATAAATAGAGAAGAAGCAAACTAATAATAAAGTGAGAGAAAAGAAGAGGGCGAAAGGAGAGGAGTAAAATTAAATGTGGAAAGATAAAGAAATTGTGGTTCCAGGGGATTTCCTGGGTACTACCGAGGAATTTATGCTTGGAAGAGGCGTGTATGATGAAGAAGGGAATTTATATGCCTCTCTGCTCGGCGTGGTTAACATAAGTGATAGAAGGGTCATAAATGTCCAGCCGGTAGTGGAAACACCGCCAATGCTCGCGGAGGGTGATGTAGTTATAGGCAGAATAGAGGATATAAAAGACACTGTTGCTATTGTGAGTATCGCGTGCGTGAAAGGGAAGGAGAAGCGAGAAATTGCCGCCTCTACTCCGGGGGTTATCCATATATCAAACGTAAAAAAGGGGTATGTGAGTGAATTGAAGCAAGAGTTTGGTTATCTTGATGTGGTAAAGGCAAGAGTAATAGACATAAAGACATTGAGACTTAGCACAGAAGATCGGGATTTGGGCGTGATAAAAGCGATGTGCATGAAGTGCAAAGGGGACCTGGAGAAGAAGGGGAATGTTTTGACCTGTGAGAGATGTAGAAGAGTGGAAACGAGAAAAATATCAGAGGATTATGGTAAGGGCGTGATTTAGGAGGATGGAAAACATGAAGCTAAAGATGCTGGAAAAGAAGGAGAAAGAGGTGAGGATAGAGGTAGAGGGAGAGGACCATACACTTTTAGCTCCTCTTACATCAAAGCTGTTGTCGAATGAAAAGGTTTATATCGCAACCTATAACATCAAACATACACTCATGAGCAACCCCGTTTTGCATGTAAAGATGAAGGAAGGAGACCCGATAGAGGCGATAAAGTCAGCAGCTGCTTCACTGGCGTCAGAATTTGAAGAGTTTGAGACGCTGTATAAAAAATCGAAAGCGGCAATAGTCTAGCGGTAGGACACGGGCTTCCCAACAACTTTTAACAAAGAAAGGGTGGGGGAATAGCCTGTAACCCGGGTTCGAACCCCGGTTGCCGCATAAAACTTTAAGAAAAAAGCGTTTTCGGAAAAGGAAACTATGGAACGAATAAAGAAATATGAATTCAGGAAGGTATTGGAAGAGCTGAGAAAGAAGAGTGGCAGAGGAACAGAGCTTGTATCTGTTTACATTCCACCAGATAAGCAAATATCAGATGTTACTTCTCATCTCAGAGAAGAATATGGGCAAGCGATGAACATAAAAAGCAAATCCACTCGTACCAACGTTCAAAGTTCTTTGGATTCCATCTTATCCAAGCTGAAGTATGTGCAGGTAGGAGAAAATGGTGTGGTTATATTCTGTGGTGCGGTAGAGAAGGGAGGAGACAAGACCGATATAGAAACTTTCATCGTGGAGCCACCAGAGAAAATACTGTCTTACATCTACCATTGTGATTCGAGCTTCTACCTCCAGCCGTTGGAAGAGATGGTTGAGGAGCACGAAAAATATGGTTTAATCGTGCTTGACAAAAGAGAAGCGACGATAGGCATCTTGACAGGAAAGGTGGTGGAGACGATGAAGCACTTGACTTCTGCGGTTCCTGGAAAGATAAGAAAGGGAGGGCAGTCAGCACCACGATTTCAAAGATTGCGAGAGATTGCAACAGAAGATTTTTATAAGCGAATAGGCGAGCATGCAACAAGAATTTTGCTTCAAATCAAGGACATGCGGGGCATTTTAATCGGAGGACCAAGTCCAACGAAAGAGGATTTTATAAAGGGGTCTTATTTGCATTACGAACTGCAGAATAAGATTCTTGGCGCTTTTGATGTTGCCTATACAGATGAATCCGGACTTTATGAGCTCGTTGACAAGGCAGAGGATGTCCTGGAAGGTCTGGATTTGATGAGTGAGAAGAGGCTCATGGTGCGGTTTATGAAGCTATTGGCAAAAGACGAGAGAATGGTTGCATATGGAGAAGAAGAAGTGAGAAAGAAATTGGAAATTGGCGCTGTGGACGCGCTTTTGTTTTCTGAGGAACTCGATACGGAGCTCATGCACGAGTTGGTGGAGAAAGCCGAGGAGATAGGAGCAGATGTGGAAGTCATATCAACGGATTTTGAGGAAGGCGCGCAATTAAAGCGTGCATTTGGTGGCGTTGCCGCTCTATTGAGGTACAGGGCAAAGTAAATACCATTTTATAATTACTTACGATGAAAGCATTAGTGTTTGAACCTTTCTCAGGCGCCTCTGGCGACATGGTTATCGGCGGTCTACTGGATTTGGGTGCGGATGAATCGAGGATAAGAGATGCGATTTCTGCTTTTGACCTCGAACTGGAAGTAAAAGAGGTGGAAAAGCGGGGGATAGTAGCAAAAAAAGTGGAATTCATGAGTAAGAGGGGTGCCGGGAGCGTGAGGTCATACAGAGATATAATAAAAACAATAGAAGACAGTGGATTGAGTAAAGAGGTAATACAGCACTCTTTGAACGTATTTGAAAGAATAGCGAATGCAGAGTCGAAAGTGCACGGAGAGCCGAAAGAGAGGTTAACTTTTCACGAGCTTGGCGATTTGGACACAATAGGTGATTTGATAGGGAGCAGTATTGCTTTTTTAGACATTCATGCTGACATGATTATAAGTACACCAATTTCAGTAGGCAGTGGATTTGTGAACACGGAGCATGGGTCCTTGCCTGTCCCTGCACCAGCAACCGTAGAAATATTGAAAAATACTTCTTTGTTATACCAAGGCGGACCTGTTGCAACTGAACTGCTTACACCGACAGGAGCAGCGATATTTGCCCATTTTGTCCAACACTCTGAACCCTTCTTACCTCAGATGCGAATCGAAAAAACGGGCTACGGCGCAGGAACCAGGGACTTACCAATGCCTAATGTGTTAAGAATAAGCATAGGCGAAATCGAGGAATCGGTATCCTTGCTAAGAGATGAGGTGGAAGTGCTGGAAACAAATGTTGACAATGTTACTGGAGAAGTGCTGGGTAATCTTATAGAGGTTCTCATGGCGGAAGGTGCGAAGGATGTGGCTATCTTGCCAGCACAGATGAAAAAAGGTAGAAGTGGGCACCTTATCAAAGTGATCGTCACCCCACAGGACGCTTCTCGAACAGCATATCGTATAATGGAAGAAACCGGGTCGTTAGGTGTTCGCGTTATGCAAGTAAAGCACCGGTTCGTTGCAAATAGAGAACAAAGGAAGGTAAAGATGAGAATAAAAGGGGTGGAAAAGGAAGTAGGCGTGAAGATAGGCAGAGATGCGAAGGGTAATCTGCTAAACGTGGCAGCGGAATTTGAGGATGCAAAGAAGGTGGCAAAAGAGCTAAGAATGCCTCTAAAAGAAGTAATAAAGCTCGTGGAGGAAAATGCAAGGAAAAGGCATATAATGTAAACAAAATGAAACTTTTTCGTACGCTTATTTCGATGGAAGAAGCATTGAAGACGCTTCTATCTTATGCAAAGCTAACAGAAAAAGAAGAAATCGAGTTTGACGATGCTTTGAACAGGGTTTTGGCAGAAGACGTTTATTCGCCCATAGATAGCCCTTCTTTCGACCGTGCCGCGATGGACGGGTATGCAATTAGAGGAGAAGACTCTTTTGGTGCATCTCCAAATAATCCGGCATTTTTAAAGAAGAGTGCAGGGGAAATAGGAGAGGGAGAATATATGCCAATACAAACAGGGATGCCGCTACCAAAAGGGAGCAATGCCGTTGTTATGCGTGAATATGCAAAGGAAAAGGGAGATAGCCTGGAAATTTTTAAACCCGTCACACCAGGTAAAAACGTTTCTTTTAGGGGAGAGGACGTAAAAAAGGGAGAAGAGGTTTTAAAAGCGGGGAGAAAGTTGAAGGGTTATGATATAGGGATGCTCGCATCTCTTTTCAGGACAAAGGTGAAGGTGTATAAAAAAGCCAAGTTTGGGATAATCTCCACAGGTGATGAGCTTTCTGAACCAAAGTATTTTGATTTTGAAGGAGAAAGAAAGATAGCTGATGTGAACAGTTATGTGTTAGAAGCTCTGGTCAAGAAAATTGCAATGCCATACAGGATCGGCATAGTGAGAGACGATTATGAAGAGATTAAAAACACGATAACATCTTCCTTAGAGTTAAAGAATTGCGATGGACTATTAATAAGTGGTGGGAGCTCCGTAGGTAAAAGAGATTTCATAGCCGATGTGGTAGAAGAGGCAGGAAAACTTATATTTCACGGTGTGGCTATTCGACCAGGCGAACCAACGGGTTTTGGTATCGTAACTAACAAGCCTGTGTTTCTTCTCCCCGGTTATCCAGTAGCGACGATATCTGCATTTGAAATGCTCGTAAGACCTTTTTTGTATGCGATGCATGGAATGAAGGAAAAAGGAATGGGAGTTTTCGCAGTGGCAGGTAAAAAAATCCCTTCTGCAGTAGGTAGAACGGATTTTGTGCGTGTAAGGCTGCTTTGCGTGGAGAATGTGTATTATGCAGAGCCAATAAGAGTGAGCGGCTCGGGTATATTATCTAGCATGACAAAATCCGATGGGTTTGTAGTAATAGAGGAGAATAAAGAAGGTATAGAAGAGGGAGAGACGATAGAAGTGAATGTGTATTGGTAGCAGCGCATTTTTACGATATTTTTAAAAGGCTTTACATAGAATAATTATTAAAAAGATAAGATAAGAAAATGAAAATAGGCATATTGGGACCCGCAGGGACATTCTCGGAGACCGCAGCAGAGTTATGGCTTAAAGGAAAAGAAGCTGGCAAGGAAGAGAAGGTTGAGAAAAAATATTACGAAACGATAATTGATATATCAGAAAGCCTGATAAGGAGGGAAATAGATTATGGAATCATACCCATAGAGAATTCTTTGGAAGGTTCGGTAGGAGAGACGTTAGACGTTCTTTCGAGTGAGAATTCTGTGGAGATGCAGATAGTGGGAGGGGTATTATTGCCGATAGAAATCCACTTGCTCGGTAAAGGCTCTTTTACAAAGATAAAAAAAGTGGTCTCGCATCCACATGCATTAGCACAGTGTAAGCTCTTCATAAGGAAACGATTGAAAGTAATGCTAAAAGATGCAGAGATAAAATCAGCGGACAGTACTGCAAGCGCCGCGAAGTTGGCTTCGGAATCCGAAGAAGTAGCGGCATTAGCGTCTGGAGAAGCAGCGCGGAGATACGGGCTCAACATATTGGCAGAAGACGTTCAGGATAAAGACAGCGTTACGAGATTTGTCGTGCTTTCTTCTTCAGCTTCTGGGACCAAAACCGCACCTACGGGAAAGGACAAGACCTCTGTATTGATCTATCTGAAGGACCGCCCTGGAGCGTTATACGATGTCTTAGGTGAATTCGCTCAGCGAAAAATAAACCTTACGAAAATAGAGTCGCGACCTTCTAAGCGTGCGCTTGGTGATTACATGTTTCATATAGATTGCGAAGGACATATAGAAGATGCGACGATAAAAGAAGCGCTAAAAGGCGTTGAACGAAAAGTCGCAATGCTAAAAATCCTGGGGGCTTATCCGAAGGCGAAAAATGTCTGAAGAGTATTTTAGTGATGGGAAAATATTTGCAGATAAAGAGGTACTTCGTAGTTCCTATATTCCTGAAAATCTACCACATCGGAAGGAGCAAATAGCAAGTTTGACTGATGTTCTCTCCACAACATTAAAGAGGAAGACACCCTCAAATATTTTGGTCTTCGGCAAGACAGGAACAGGGAAGACCGCAACGGTAAAGTATGTATGCAACCAATTTGAGGAAATGGCACGAACCTGTAATTACGCTCTCATATTCATCAATTGTGAGTTATTCTACACACATCATCGAGTATTGAGTTATTTAGCAAGGTTTTTCAATAAGCGTGTTCCAGTGTTTGGTTGGCCAACCGATGCGATCTATTCAGAGATTAAGGAAAAGATAGATACGGAAGATAGATACGTAGTGGTTATTTTAGATGAAATGGACAAGTTAGTGACCAAAGAAGATGAAACCTTATATAAACTCTTAAGGATAAACAGCGAACTGAATAAGGCGAGGATAAGCGTAATAGGTATCTCGAATTTCCTGCCCTCCTCAGAACTACAGGACCAGCGATCTTCATTAGGTGCGAAAGAAATAATATTTCCAACTTACAGTACCGACCAGTTAAAGGATATTCTGACCGAGAGAGTGCATAAAGCGTTCAATTATTCTGCGCTTGACGATGCGGTGATACCGCTATGCGCAGCTCTTGCAACAAAGCGGAATGGAGATGCGAAGCGTGCTATTGACTTACTACTTATGGCAGGAGAAATTGCAGAGCGCACGAAATCCAAAAAGGTCGTTGAGGAACATGTAAGGATCGCAAGTAAAAAGATAGAAGCTAATAGTACAGTTAGGGTGGTGAAAACAATGCCGTTGCATCACAAGATTTTGTTAAGTAGTGTGCTCATGCTAACCAGAGAAAAGAACGAAAGATATTTCATCAGTGGCGAAGTTTATTATATGTATCGGAGATTGTGTGACCATTTGGGTGCAAAACCGCTAACGCAGCGGCGTTTGATCGATTTAATCTCAGAATTGGACTCTTTAGAGTTGATAAACGCAGTGACTGTAAACAGAGGCAGGTATGGCATGACAAGAGAGATTTCACTAAATGTGCCAGAAGAGTTGATCCAGCCTGTTTTATTTGCAGACTATGAGCTCAAGACGTTATCCAATTTTAGCATTAAGGCGTTAAAATAAATGTATTTGCTTAGCTCATTTCAAACAAAGCTCATTGACGAGCAATTTTTTGAGTTCGTCGTAGACATCTTTTCCCTGTAACCGCCACGTGGCGAAGACGGAAGCGATGTACTGGTAATATTCAGCGCCAATC
>QMVO01000046.1 GCA_003661125.1 Methanosarcinales archaeon | reverse complement strand
TGTATCCCTTCTTCTCGGCGTTCTCCCCTCATCCTTTATCAATTGCTCGAAATCTTCCGGACTCATATACTCACCAGCCAGGGAACCAGATAACCTTGAGATGCTCTCCTCCATTAAAGTCCCACCTAAATCATTCACACCAAAATAAAGCATCTTCTGCACATCCTCCACTCCTAACTTTACCCATGATGCTTGCACGTTCACACAATACGGATGAAGAACAACCCTTGATAGCGCGTGGACCATTGCATTTTCCAAAAAGGGAATTTCTCTGCTCACCATTCTCCCCAATTCGTTGTTCTTTCGCATGAATTTCAGTGGCACGAACTCAGTAAATCCTCCTGTCTCCTTTTGTATCTCCCGAATCTTAAATATATGGTCTATTCTGTTCTCCAGCGATTCAATATGCCCATACATGATGGTAGCAGTTGATGGGATTCCTAACCGATGTGCAGTCTTTATTATCTCTATCCATTTCTCTGTGTTTATCTTCCGCGGGCATATTATCCCTCTTATGGAATCATCGAGTATTTCCGCAGCCGTACCCGGGATAGAACCCAGACCAGCCTTCTTTAATTCTCTCAGCACTTCTTCTTCCCCCATCCCTGAATTTCTCGCTACATGGTATATCTCCATCGGCGAAAATGCATGTATATGCACATTAAAATTCGATTTTATGGTTTCAATAATACCACAATAGTCAGATATGACGAGGTCAGGGTGCAATCCACCTTGAATGCATATCTCCGTTGCCTCGTTATTCACCGCTTCCTCTACCTTACTCAAAACCGCTTCCATGCTCAGCAAATATCCGCGCTCTTTCTCCTCCCTGAATGCACAGAACTTGCAATTTCCTACACAGACATTCGTGAAGTTTATGTTCCTGTTCACCACATAGGTAACAACATCGCTTTTTTTCTCTCTACGCAGTTCATCGGCAATGCGGAACAGATAATAAGGGTGATTCGCTAAAAATATCGCATCTCCTTTCTCAATCTCTCCCTTTCTTATCTTTTCGTATAAATCATCAAAATCGTCTCTCATCATACACGGACAACGAGACAGTGCCCTTCACCCCCCATATTTTTTCGTGTACCATCAATAACCGCAACTTCTCACTATTTTAGTATTTTTCTTCCTGCACGTTTATGGTATCGGCTAAACCCTGTGTTTTATTCCAGTTATTATCTCCTTGTCGAGGTCAAATACCGTTGCTGTCTCCGATCCATTTGTTATCTTCAACTTCTTACTGTTGTCTATCTCACCAATGATGGAAGCCGCTACCCCCGCATCCTTGAATATTTTAATACATTCCGCTCCTTTTTTCTCGTTCTCGACCGTGAGCACAAATCCCGTCCCCGGGTACATCTTTAACCAATGCTCAAACGATATTTTTTTCGTCGCATCGGGTCTTGGTATCTTATTCAGCTCCACAATTGCTCCTACTCCTGAGCTTTCAAGTAACATTCCAAGCGTGCCCAAAGTGCCGGGATTGCTTATGTCCTTCCCGGCAGTTGCTAACTTCTTTTCCCCTATCTCCACCATTGTATTCAATTGCCGCCTTATCTCTGCCGGTGTCCTTTTTGTCGTGTTATCCCAAGCCAGATTATAGCTCGGATATATTCTGCCATCGAGGTCAATCCCGGCTAATACCTTGTCACCCGGACTCGCACCATTTGAAAATATGACACTGTCGCGTTTTACCGTTCCTATTATTCCAACGTCCAGTGCATCATAAGAGGTGTCAGGATGTAGATGACCCCCAACCATTGGCACACCGAATTTTTTCACGCCCTCCTCCATTCCTCTTCCCAGTTCTGCACATATAGCCTTTTTCTGCGTTGATGTCAGATTCACCATTGCAAGAGGTGTGCCGCCCATCGCCGCTATATCATTCACATTTACAAGCACCGCACAATACCCCGCCCACCAAGGGTCTGCGTTCAGCAATCTACCCCAGATACCATCCACGGCAAGTAAAACGAAATTGTCGTTGTCAATTTTAAGCACTGCGGCATCCTCTCCAAATCCCATTATCGTTCGACTCCCTACGCGATCTGAATCACCCAGCCTTTTTACCAGGTCACTTATAGCCCTTTTTCGCTTCACCCCATCAAAGTTTCTCACGCTCTCTGCCAGCGATTCTAAATCTCCGCCTTCTTTTGTGCTACTCATATTTTTCCACCTTATCCTATCTCTTTTATTATTTCCTTTATCTCTCCTATCTCTCTTATCCTGAAATCTGCAACTTCAAAAAGCTTGCCAGGCCTATCTGCTTCTTCTTGCAACGATAGCACTGCGATATCCGCCTCCCACATCGCAAGAAAATCATTCCTATCATCTCCTACCATCATCACCATATACTCTCCCTTCAATTTCCTTACCAATTCCCTCTTATCTTCGGGCTTCATCATCCCAAATATATTGCCTGGTGGTATATCGGGCAAATAAGCAGCCATTTCCTCTCCTTCTATCCTATCTCCAGATGCAACAAATAGCCGGACACCCATTGCACGTAATTCTTTCAGCAGTTTGAGTGTTCCCGGGAAAAGATTTATACCCCCAGCAATCACGTATTTTATCACCCCTCCCTCTTTTGCCATGTCCACGATTAAGCCCACCCCTATTACTGGAAGGATGTCACACCTCCTTAAAAAGGACATCGTTTCATGCACATCCCTCAATTTAACCTTTTTATCGCTCAAAATTGCTTCCAATACTTCACGGTCACTAATCCCTTTTTTCTTATAAACCACTTTATTTTCTATTTTTTTCTCGCGCATCAAAACAGAAAGGAGCTTAGAAGGTTCTGCATCTTTCATTGTTTCTTCGTATCTCGTCTTTAAAATGGTCATCGCACCTCTTTCGAGTCCCTCCGTACAGGTTATTCCCGAGACCCTGCTGCGTTTTGTCAGTCCTCTTTCTATGTCTTTTATGATTCTGAAAGGCGCGTATAAAACGCCGGCTCCATCAAAAACAACCGCTAACTCAGACATTCTACTCAACGTAAATTACCTCCTTAACATTTCTACATCGCTTTTTTATGATATTTAGGTATTCTGGAATAAGTTCAATTAATATTGCCTCCCTCCTCAAATCTTGAGCAACCTTTCCAGTTGTTCCTGAACCCGCAAAGGGGTCTAAAACGATGCCTTCCTGCGGACAACCAGCTAAAATACACCTTCTTACCAGTTCTTCCGGGAAAGTAGCAAAATGAGCCTCAGGAAAAGGTTGGGTTTTTATATCCCACACATCTCCGGGATTTTTACCCTCCGGGTATGGCTTTACCGTTTGCAGGACCAGATGGTATTCAGTAACCAAGCGGTCATAAATATCATCAAAGCCAAGTATTTCCTTCAATCTGAACCAGTCATCCGGTAAAGGGATTGAACCCCCCCTTCCCCAACTACCCGTATCTTTTCTAAACCAATGTCCTGCTGTATCACTATAACCTAATAATTTATCAATTTCTTTTGTAGTGATATTTTTCTTTTTTCTCCAGAAGCGGAGATAATCAGCAATTATAGGTTGAAGAATATTATATCTTCTTTGCAAAACCAAGTATTCCCCAAACAGAGATTTTCTTGCTCCCGGGGATGCTCCTCTATTATCTGGGCTTATTTTATACTTGCCATTATAAGACCGCGCAGTAGTAAAAAAGGAGGATTTAGATATGCTTTTTAACTCCTCTTTATCATTAAAATCTATCTTAGGAGGAAGTTTTGGTATTGGAAATTCCTTACAATTATGCTCATTTATATCTACATCGCTTCTAATATTTTTTCCACATTTCGGGCAGACCAAATCAATCTCTATTTGAGACTTTTTCATGAAATTATTCGCAATGATAAGGCTTTCCTCCCCACTCTCCCATTTCACTAATGCGAGAATATTGCCGTCTTTAGTGCGATAGACCTTCTCAACGTATCCTTCGTCCTTCCCTTTTTTATCTTTGAACAACGTATTTTTCACCGTAAGCCCTACAATATCCGCAGGTCTTTTATCAACCGTAAAATTGCTAATCGGCAATCTCAATTCATCAACAGACAAATAATATTTATATTTACTTTCCTCCCGCACAAATAGAAACACCGGCTCGTAAACGTTCGTGAATCTGCTTTCGACAGAAGAAGGCATTGCATTTGGTTTATTCCATATAATTTTATTCAGAAGCGCCCAGTCATTTTTTTGAAGTTCTGCAGCCAACAATTCCGGTATGAGTAATAACTCTTTGTTCTGATATTTATATCCAACATTTAGAAAAAAAGTGCCTGTGGATTTCAGCACTCTCCTCATCCCTTTAAAAACATCAACGAGTGTTTTTATGTATTCAAGATAAGAATCTTCCTGCCCGATTTGTTCGGGGTGTTTATAATCTCGTTGTTTCCAATAGGGCGGACTTGTTACGACACAATCGACGGACTCATCGGGCAACAATGCCAGGGCTTTGCTCACATTGCCCATGTAAACAGTGATATTCCCTCGATTCACATCAATTTCTGTGTCTGCATAGGGTGGCCCTACAAGTGTTAGTTGTTCTCCATTCCGTCTGTATGTATATTTTGGATGAACACCCATTTCGTATTTTCGTATTTTTAATATGCTACCACTTTAAAAATTATTTGTTTCTATTTGTATCAAGTACAATACAAAATAAAAACGATGCAAGACCTGATAGCAGAGAGATGGGAGGACTTTCTGAAGCGGTATTACTGGAACGAGCTTATAGAGCTGTCAAATTCTTATCCGGAAAAGCGTAGTTTGTTTGTCAAATTCGCGGATATGGACATTTATGACCCTGATATAGCAGATATGCTTTTAGAAGACCCCGATGTAGCAATAGAAGCTGCGACAAGGGCTTTACGCGAAATAGATATTCCCACGGGTGTTACACTCGATGAAGCCAATCTTCGCATCACAAAGCTTCCGAGAAAGGTGAAGATACGGGACATTCGAAGCATTGACATAGGTAAGCTGGTGAGTATAGAGGGATTGGTAACAAAGGCAACGGAGGTAAGACCGCGGGTAGTGGAAGCGGTATTTGAATGCCCTTTTTGCGGGCATATCTTCGCGGTGGAGCAAAATGGAAGGCAATTCAAAGAGCCGCGGGAGTGCGAACGCGAAAGCGGTGGATGCGGTAGAAAGGTACAGCGATTCAAGTTATTGGTGGATAAGTGCAAATTCGCAAACGCGCAAAAGATAAGGTTACAGGAATCGCCGGAGGAATTAAGAGGTGGAGAATTACCACAAGCGATAGATGTCAATCTTGAAGACGATATTTCTGGTGAGGTCTCTCCCGGCGACCGCATTATTGTTATCGGCATTCTCAGGTCATATCAGCGCTCGACACAATTTGGAAAGACGCCTTTCTTCGATATATACCTGGATGGCAATTCGCTGGAAATAAAGGAGGAGGAGTTTGAAGAGATAGAGATAACCGAGGAGGATGAACGAGAAATAATGGAGCTCAAGAATCAGCCTGATGTATATGAGAAGCTCATAAGAAGCATTGCTCCCTCCATATATGGCTATGAGGAAATAAAAGAAGCGATGGTTCTCCAATTATTTGCAGGCATTCCAAAAGAACTACCAGATGAGACGAGGGTGAGAGGAGACATACACCTGCTGCTCGTTGGTGACCCGGGAGTCGCGAAATGTGTCAGTGGAGACACAGAGATACTTCTTTCTGATGGTTCTTTGCAGGACATAAGGACCATAGTGGACGGGGCAGCATCAAAAAAAATAAGCGGCTCAGTAGACGATGGTGTATATATAGAAACTAACCATGATTTGGTTTCTTTGGGTTTAAACGGTAAAACAGTGCTTTCAAAAGGAAATTTGCTTTGGAAACGTCAGGCTACATCAAAGATGTACCGCATTCTGACAAGTTCGGGTAGAGAGATAAAAGTCACACCTACACATCCCTTTTTTGTTTGCGGGGATGATGCGAGACTAAGGGGAAAGAAGGCAGAGGATTTGAAAGTAGGGGACTTTATAGCCACACCAAGAAAAATTGATGTTTTTGGCGCTCACCAGCCTTTGAATAATGATTATGGATGGTCGAGAAGAAGAAAAGCAGTGAGGCTAAAGCTGCCAAGCCATACCACACCCGAATTTTGGCGATTTATAGGACTGTTTATTGCAGAAGGACATTTAGAATCGAGGATGCATCCACGGTGCACGGCTTTTTTTATCAACAACAGTTCACAGTTAATGGAAGAGTATCGAACATACGCAAAAAAGTTGGGATTGAATCCTTCGTATAGAGATTCTCTTAGCGGCAAAACCGCAAAGGAAATAAATATTTCTGGAATTGAGTTTGGAACATTGCTGGAAAAATTAGGTGCCGCGGGTCAATCGAGATCAAAAAGAGTACCTGAACTTCTTTTCAAGTGTTCAACGGAAGAAATTACAGCTTTTCTTTCCGCTTTGTTTGATAGTGACGGGACTGTTTCTATAAAACATAGGAAGATTGTAATAACCTCTGCATCTAAAAAATTGCTATCGCAAGTCCAACATTTGCTCTTAAGATTGGGGATACTTTCCCGGCTTTGTCCAACCTCCTCAGCTAAGGCAACAAATACAACACCTCATCCAAAGAAAAACGGGTTTTATAGATTGAGCATAACAGGTGAGGAGATTAAAAAATTCGAGACAAAAGTCGGGTTTACAGTGGCGGAAAAAATAGAGAAACTCAAAAAATTATGTGCCTCGCCTTGCATCCACAATACAAGCATAGATGTTGTTCCCAATCTTGCATCGCTACTGAAGGAGATAAGATTAAGATTAAGATTGACACAATTCGAGTGTGGTATTACGAGAAGTAGTTATCAGCATTATGAGAGGGGCGATAGGAATCCATCCAGATCTTCATTACACCGCGTGGTTCAGCAATTTGAAAAGAGAGCAAAATGCATGGACGATATGGATGATGCTGTTGAGCTCCTAAGTGCGCTCAAAGCCATGTTAAATTCTGATATTTTTTGGGACAGGATAGAAAAAATCGAGGATTTTGTATCTGAGGATGAATACGTATATGACATCCAGGTACCAGTGTATCACAATTTTGTAGCGAATGACATATACGTCCATAATAGTCAAATGCTCACATTCTTGGTGAAATTAGCGCCTCGAGGTTTATATACTGGAGGTAAGAGCAGCACTTCTGCGGGACTTACCGCAGCCGCGGTTAGAGACGAGTTTGGAGAAGGGCGGTGGACTTTAGAGGCTGGTGCCTTAGTGCTTGCAGATAGGGGAATAGCGGCGGTGGACGAAATAGACAAGATGGAAAAAAAGGATAGGGATGCACTACACGAGGCGATGGAACAGCAAACAGTTTCAATAGCTAAAGCGGGGATAATGGCAAGGTTGAACTCACGATGCGCCTTATTAGCGGCTGCGAATCCTAAATATGGACGCTTTGATAAATACACACCGATTTCGGAGCAGATAAATATCCCGCCCACGCTAATGTCGAGATTTGACCTTATTTTTACCATGATGGACCGTCCAAATGAAGAAATGGACACAAAGACTGCGGAACATATATTAGAGGCGCATTACGCGGGTGAACTGCATGCAAGGCTTACGAGCAAAGGAAAAGTGGAAGAAGTAGAAAAAGAGCATTTCAAGAGGGCGATGCAAACAATGGAGCCGTCAATACCGGTAGATTTATTAAGGAAATACGTTGCTTGGAGTAAGAGGAATGTATTCCCGGTGATGACCGAGGAAGCGAAGAACAAGTTTCTGGATTTTTATATCGGGCTTCGCAGGCAGGGGTATGAGGACGAAGAAGCACCTGTTCCTGTGACTGCGCGGCAGTTAGAGGCGTTAATCAGGCTGGGCGAGGCGAAGGCACGGACCAGGCTGAGTGATAAAATAACAGCTGAGGATGCTGAACGTGTGATTAATGTGGTTACACACTGCTTAAAGCATGTATTTGTTGATCCGGAAACTGGCAAGCTGGACGCTGATTGGATAACCGTTGGCACAACAAAAACGCGGCGGGACCGTGCAAGGTCTATAAGGGATATAATAAAGGAATTGGAGAAGGAATACGGGGATGAAGTGCCGATAGAAGAAGTGCTCGACCTTGCAGAGGAGGAGGGGATAGAAAGAGAGAAGGCTGAGGATATAATAGAGGTGATGAAGCGAGATGGAATACTATTTTCGCCAGGAAGCGGTGTGATTAAGTTCGTGAGGTGATTTATAGCATATTTAGACCCAAATATACCTATTTTTACCCTCTCTCTTTTCTTTTTATAATACCCTCCCAAAATACTATACCATGATCATAGCACACACACCGGATGCCGATGACGCATTCATGTTCTATGGAGTGCAAAACGGCAAAATACGTGATACCGAAATGACGCAGGTGATTGCGGACATCGAAACGCTGAACAAAATAGCCTTTAGAGGTGAGTTAGACGTCACGGCGCATTCAGCCCACATTTTTAATGAGGTTCTTCATTTTTTAGTTCCTCCTACTATTAAAACGGTCCATTTCGCCATCCGAAGTTCGCCGTAGGCGAATTTCCCGAAGGGCAGGGCGAAGCCCCTGCAGATACGCACCTGTTAAGTGACCGAAGCCGTAAGGCTGAGGCATGGAAGCCGAAGACTTCCGCAGAGTCGGGGACAATGGTTCTTTGTTTCTCCATTTCATAAACGTAATAGCTCCCACATCCTTCTTTGAATCCTAATATCCAATCTTTCGCTTATTTCGTTCATTAATAACAGCAATTCTGTATCTTCAATCTCTGCTTTCAACAAGTTTAAAAACTCTTCAAAATGCTCGCCCTCATCCTCATCGTATATTTCCTCTATTCGTTCTTTGGTAGCACGCATAAAAGAATCTTCTATGACTTTTATGTTTTTCTCTGGGAATGCAAACTAGGCCCTCTCACTCCTTCTTCCCCCTGCGTGTCAGGAGGCATAATCTACGTAGGAACAAGTACCGCTGTGTATGCCGTGAATGCTCTCACAGGAGAAGAGAAGTGGGTATATAATACGGGAAGTGATACTGGTTCAACTGAGGTTAGCTCTTCCCCTGCGGTATCCGGCGGCACTGTCTACATAGGTGGTTCAACTGCGAATTATGTTTATGCGCTGGATGCACATACAGGCGCAGAGAAATGGAAATACCGAACAGGCGATGATCAGATAAATACGATTATGCACCTTATGATCCGAATATACAAACGGAAAGAGATATTATACCCGAAGCTACACCCACGCCGAAACCACCGGGATTTGACGTAATGTTAACGATTATTGGATTATTGGCAATAGCATATCTGCTCAGGAGAAGGAGATAGAAATAGATGCAATGAAAATCATTGTGAGATGGTGTAGGATGAAGGTTTTTATAATAGTGGATTTAAATTATTACAAGGGCTTCGTATGTCGACAACGCAATGGGAGATTAAAGCATTCATAAGTGCAAGTTTTGATGATAGTGCACAAAAGCCGATTGAGTGGTTGTATTTGTATAGCTACCCTTTATTTTAAAACTTTCCATGCGATATTCTTGCAATAATGGTTAGGGTGGTAATCCATCAGCGCAACATTTGGAGTGGAAGCAGGGGTATTTAAATATAGCA
>QMVO01000045.1 GCA_003661125.1 Methanosarcinales archaeon | reverse complement strand
GTTATGTCACCTCGCCGCCCTTGCCATCCTCTCTTTCTCCTCCTTCTTGCTTATCGAATAGCACTTCTTGTTTTTTGCTGCATTTATTATCTCATCTGCAAGGCATCGTTCTATACTCCTCTTGCTCTTGAATGCACATTTCTGTGCGCCATGTACAATGAATAGCAGCGCTTGATCTACTTTTCTTTGTGAGGTTACGTCCACCGGCTTAGGAACCAGTATGCCACCAAATCTCAACCTGATTGTTTCTTCCTTCGGACCCGCGTTTTGGATAGCATCTACAAGTAACTGAATTGGATTCTCCTTTGTATTCTCATAGATCAGATCAAAAGCATTTTTAACGATTTTGTAGGCTTTTAGTTTCTTGCCCGTATTCCTCTGTGTGCGCATTAATTTGTTAATGAGCCGCTCCGTCACACAAACTTTTGATTGCTCGAACTGCTGTTTTGCATGCAGCCCTCCAGTATGCAGCGCTGACATCGGCTGGAGACTGATGTGTTTTTCCATACCTATGTCTCTTATTTTCACATCTGCGATGTCCCATTTACCAAATATCTTATCAAACATTTTTGCCTCGTTTATTGGTGCTTAGAATTCAGGATTTTACACATTTTTTTGCCTCACCTTATGACCTTCTCCTTCTTGCCCTTTATCAGTTCATCTAATGGAATGTCTGTTACCGCCACTACCTTGAATCTTACACCAGAAAGGTCCCCATACGACCTTCCTTTTCTTCCTCCCATTCCTACTATCAACACCTCGTCATGCTCGTCTATAAACTTTATAGCGCCATCACCAGGACAAAAAGCGGTCACCTGCTTTCCATTTTTGATCAACTGAACACGAACACACTTCCTTATTGCGGAGTTCGGCTGCTTCGCCTCTATTCCTACCTTTTCCAGAACAATCGCCCTTGCCATGTGTGCTCCCTCTAAGGGATCAGTTTTTTTAGCCGATTTCAATGCTCTCCGAGCGAAGTCCGTGCTCTTCCATCTGAACTTCTTTCTGCTTTTCTTTGCCTTCCTTGCTGCGCATATCCCTCTTCCCATAAACTTTTTGCTCCTAAGAAAGTATTTATTATTTTATTACCACGTTATCTATATTCTTATTTCTTTTCATCAATAATTTTACCCTTTTTATCTTCTCCCCGTTCTTTCCAATTGCGATGCCCTTGTCCTTACTAGAGACCTCCACGTATGCGTAACTTTTATTATCTTTTGTCTGCAGCTCTATACTCTTCACAGAAGCTGGGCGAAGCAAATTCTGAATGAATTCCTTTATATCTGTGGAATGTTCCACAAGCTCTATTTCCTTCCTTATTATTTTTTTTGCCTTATTTATGTTGGAACCGCCTTTTCCAATCGCCAATCCCATGTCTCCCTTCTTTACCACCATTATCACCTTATTCGCCTCGTTGTCCACTACGCAATCCTTGACTCCGGCACCCGTAAGACTCTCGAATATCCCTATGCACCTTATTCCCTCGGTGTCCAACTTTACGGTCAACTTCAATCACCTGCGTTTTTGGTTTCTTTAGACTGAACGCTATAGGACAGAAGCCGTAAAATTTCGGACTCGCCGGTATCAATAATACATAAAGAGGCAATAGAATGTGGTTTCCTGCATGTCAGCCCGAGTTCGAGGCTATTAGCAGGATATTCATAAAAGATGATGTTGTTATTTTCCTTCTTAGCTATCTCTTTAAATTCATCTTTTATCCATTCAGGGCAATTAGAAGCATAAATGACTGCTTTTACGCGATTTTCACTCTCTCTGAGCGCTTTTAATACCTCTTTTGACCCTATCCGTCCTTTACCGCTGCTTATCACCTTTTGTAATTCCCTCTTCACATCTGAGAACTCCTCTGACTCCCTTTTTCTCATCTTACCTTGCCACCAATTCTATTGCACCTGTTCCCAATTTTATGGGCTGACCTACAATCACGTTCTCTGTAACACCTTTTAGCTCATCCGTTTCTCCATGTATAGCAGCCTCCAGTAGATTGTCCACCGTGACCTCAAAAGCAGCTCTTGAGAGAACTGATGCTTTCCCCCCCGCTAATCCATGTCTTCCTATTTGCTTTACTTCTCCATCTATTGTCATCGCATCTGCAATTAATGTTACATGGCGGGGATCCACATCCAATCCTTGCTCCTTTAAGGTGCTCATCATCTCATCGATTATCGCATTCCGGGCTGCTTCTATGCCCAGTACATCTGCTATTTCTGCTATGTTATTCGTGGTTGTTCTACTGAATCTACGCCTTCAATCCTCATCACTTTTTTCAATGCCGAGCCCTCTGTGTACAGCATATATTCCCCATCTACGTCTCTTCTCACTATCGCCCTCTTTATCCCTTCTATCCCCTTCACCAGCGTGTTCGACACCTTCTCCTCAAGTCTTAACAGCTCATGATAAAACTTATTCTGCACCTGTATTCGCAATTTGCCCTCCTCCGTCGTTTCTACAAGCACACCCGCACCTATGCCCTTTAACTTCTCTTCTACTTCCTCTCTTTTAATGTGTCTTCTCTTCAATTCCCTCTCCTTCAATGAAACCCACACGGACATATCCTCTGTGGATGCTTCTATTTTGCCTATGTCTTTAATATACGTCTCTTCTATTTCCATCGTTAATTCCTCTGCCTTGTCCCTATTTGACGCATATTCCCCCTCCAACTTTATTTTCATTGCTGGCGTGGATGGTTTCTTTCTTGCATCCACTATTTCTATTATCCGAGGTAAACCGAGCGTAATGTATATCGCACCGACACCGGCATAATGGAAAGTTCGCAATGTCATCTGTGTTCCAGGCTCACCGATAGACTGAGCCGCAACAATCCCCACGGCTTCCCGGGGCTCCATCATTGCTTTTTCGTATTTCTCCTCGATTTTCTTTAAAATCTCATCCAGCTTTTCCTTGCTTAGCTTAGCCCTCACAGCCCTTAACTTCTTCCTTAATTCGTCTTTTATGAGTTCAGGTAGCTTGCTTTTATTCACTTTTAGCTCTATATCCCCGAACTTTACTTCTCCTTCTTCTCCCCTTCCCTGCATTAATATTATATCTCTGGCATATTCCTCCTCTATCTGCATCTCTAACAATTCATCGAGTTCAATGGTCAGCTCTGATGGTATAAACGCTTCTTTTATTTGCTCTGCTATCTCTTCCTCTATTCCCGCCTTTATTAGTTCTTTTAATGCTTCTTCCTTCTCTTCCGGTGTTAATACCCTCTGCATATTCTATGCTCCTGCTTCTACACCTATCGCCTCCCTTATTATCTCGTCTATATCTGCAATTTTTCCATACTCGCCTTTTGAAGGGTCTACACCATCCTCACCGTATTTAAATTGCACGATTGTATCCCTTGTTTCTCTTACGGTTCCATCATTCTTCACTTCGAGGTCTTGTAAAGCGTTGATTAGTCGCCTCTGGAAGTATCCACTCTGGGAAGTGCGGACTGCGGTATCTACCAAGGCTTCCCTCCCACCAACAGCGTGGAAAAAGTATTCTGTTGGAGATAAACCGTCTTTAAAAGACGCTCTTACGAAGCCACGAGCATTCGCCCCCCTGTCTCCGTGCTTAAAGTGCGGTAACGTTCTCCCTTGGTATCCTCTTTTTATCCTCTCCCCCCGTACAGATTGTTGCCCCACACATGCAGCCATTTGCGTTAGATTAAGCATGGAGCCACGTGCACCTGACTTTGCCATAAGTACAGCCGCATTTTCTATGCCAAGATACCTCTCTGCGATGTCCCCAGCATCATCTCTTGCACGACCAAGTTCCTGCATAACTAATAGTTCCAGTGTCTCCTCCAGCGTCCTTCCAGGTAAAGCCTCAAGTTCTTCTGCTTCATACGCCTTTATCAACGCTTCAACTTTGTGCTCAGCTTCACGAGCCGCCTCCCCTATCTGCTCCTTCCCTTCCCTTGGTATATCTTCATCGCTTATTCCAAAGCTAAAGCCCGCTTGCAGGATATAATTAATAGCAATCCTGGAAACATCCCATATAAACCTTTTTGCAGCTTTTTCGCCATATTGCCTAAAAATACTGTCAATTATTCTCCCTTTGAATGAACCAATTGCCACCTCATCTATAACGCCACTCATCAATTCTCCTCCTCTGATTTTGACATACGCCTCACGAGGACATTTCTCTTTCAGACATACCAAACCTCTTTCGATGCACTTCTCGCACATCTTCGCACGAAAATGTAAATTCAATCCCGGGGGTAAAATCATGCTGAATATCTGCTTCCCTGTCCAATAGGGTGCTTCCGCTGGCTCTCCTAAATCATCAATATCTATGTTCTTCAACACCTCCAGCACCTCTTCGCGTTTAAACTTCTTTTCTCCCCACGTAAGTAAAAACAGACCTGTGATGTAATCATGGATGCCACCTATAATAGGTCTGCCAAATCTGGGCGATATTATGTTGCGTTCCACCGCCATCAGAATCTTTGCCTCTGCTCTCGCTTCTTCGGTCTGTAAAACGTGCAGATTCATCTCGTCGCCATCATAATCCGCATTGTAAGGTGGGCAAACGGTGGGATTTAATCTGAAAGTCTTACCAGGCATTACACGCACTCGGTGTGCCATTATGCTCATTCTATGCAGGGATGGCTGTCTGTTGAACAATACGATATCTCCATCACGGATATGCCTTTCTACCGTCCACCCGATGTCGATCTCGTCTGCTAACGCTTCATGATTGATTTCTGTTACTTTCACTTTTTTTCCATCTGCTCTTCTTACATAATTCGCACCAGGATGTTTTTTACCTCTCCTCACCGTTTGCCGCATGAGTTCGATGTTTCTTTCAGTCACGTTAACGGTAATCGTCAACTCTTTTGCTATCTCCTCGGGTACACCCACTTCATCTATATCTATGTCGGGATCTGGGGAAATAACCGTTCGCGCGGAGAAATTCACTCTTTTCCCTGATAACGAACCTCTGAACCTGCCTTCCTTTCCTTTTAATCGCTGCTCCATCGTTTTAAGTGGTCTACCGCTCCTGTGCCTCGCAGGAGGTAGCCCAGGGATCTCGTTATTGAAGTAGGTGCTTACGTGGTACTGAAGAAGTTCCCAAAGGTCCTCTATTATCAATTGTGGCGCACCAGCATCTCTATTCTCCATAAATCTCTGATTTATCCTGATTATATCCACCAATTTATGTGTAAGGTCGTCTTCACTTCGTTGCCCGCTTTCCAGGGTAATAGAAGGTCTTGCGGTTACTGGTGGGACAGGCAATACAGTAAGGACCATCCACTCAGGTCTTGCACTTTTTGGATCCATACCGAAAAGGGCTATATCTTCGTCAGGTATTCTTTCAAGTCGCTCTCTCACATCGGTAGGCATCAATCTACGCTGTTTTTCCTCTTCATCTATTTCTATGTAAGCGGTGGGTTTATCATATTTTATGCTCCTTTGATGCTCACCGCAATACATGCATACAGCGTTTTTCATCGCCTCTTTAAATACCTGTTTCACTACTTCACCTACGTCTGCTTGTTTATCTTTTTGCCTTTCTATCCCCTCTAAAAACTTTTTCTTTTCCTTTTCTTCCAGCAAAACCCTGCCACACTTCCTGCATGTCGCACTCAGTATTCGATATATTAATTTAGCATACCCCACATGTATAACAGGAGCAGCAAGCTCGATGTGTCCAAAATGCCCCGGACATTCATCCATTCGACCACCACAGGTTTTACATCTCAAGCCTGGATCAATAACCCCCATTCGCTGGTTCACTAATCCCATCTCTATTGGAAATCCGTCTTCACCATAAGTGTCCGCAGTTATTATCTTCGCAGCACTCATCTTCCTTATCTCCGTTGGAGACAACAGTCCAAATTTTATCCCTTTTATCCTCTTCGTCCTCATTTTATTTGGCTTCATACAGCCTCCTCTAATTCTAATCTCGGTGCAATACATAGCACCTTCATTTCATCCAGAAGCAGCTTAAAAGCATAACTCATCTCTACTGGATATATATCCGTATCCGCACCACAATTTGGGCAATACGAAGTGCCTGTTTTTCTGTCAATAGTGGCAATCATGCCACAATTCCCACATACCAGTTCAACAACGCGGTCGGACTCGTCCAATAGTCTGTCCTTTAGCGATATCGCAGCTCCATAACCTATTAGAACGTCCCTTTCCATCTCTCCAAAACGGAGCCCACCTTCTCTTGCCTTCCCTTCTGTTGGTTGTCTTGTTAATATTTGCACAGGACCTCTTGCGCGCGCATGCATCTTAGCTGATACCAGATGGTACAACTTCTGATAATACACAACGCCAATAAAAATTTCTCCCTTTATCCTCTCTCCCGTCGTTCCATCATACATTACTTCCGTACCGGTATGGGAGAAACCAGCGCGCACAAGTGCTTCTCTCAATTCCTCCTCAGGTTCACCGGAAAAAGCAGTTCCATCTATTCGTCTCCCTTCTAATGCTCCTACTTTTCCGCCTATCATCTCCAGCACGTGTCCAACGGTCATTCTCGAGGGGATGGCATGCGGATTTATAATCATATCGGGAATGATCCCATCTCCAGTAAATGGCAGATCTTCAGGAGGCACGATTAGTCCAATCACGCCTTTCTGGCCATGTCTTGATGCGAACTTATCCCCTATCTCTGGTATCTTCTGGTCTCGAACACTGATCTTAACCAATCGCCTGTTGCTACTCGATTCCATGAGTACGACAGAATCAACTATCCCACGTTCGTTAGAGCGAGTACAGACAGAAGTGTCTCTTCTTTCCAAAGGGCTCAAGAGCTCTGTGGTTTCCTCTAAAAACCTTGGCGGGCTTGTCTTCCCTATCAATACATCATTTGGTGCTACTTCCACCTCTGAATTTATTATCCCCTCTTCGTCAAGTTGGCTATATGCATCATGGCTCCTCACACCTACAATCTCCGTATCCGGTATCTCAAATCTGTCTTCCTCACCTCCCGGATACCTCCTTTCTTCTCCCTCATAGGTTCTGAAGAAATGACTCCTTCCCAATCCTCGGTCTATTGCAGCGCGGTTTAAAATTAACGCGTCTTCCATGTTATAGCCTTCATAGCTTAAAACCGCAACGACAAAATTCTGCCCCGAAGGTCTCTTATCATGCAAAATAAGGTCGGCAGTCCTGGTTTTTACGATTGGCTTCTGTGGATAATGTAAAAGATGTGCTCTGGTATCGGCACGCGTTTTAAAGTTTGCGGCGAGAAGCCCTAAGGATTGTTTCAACATGGCACAGCCCATGGTGTTACGAGGTGACGAATTATGATCCGGATATGGTATCAGCCCTGCAATAATGCCTAAAATCAAAGATGGATCCACCTCCAGATGCGTATATTCATCTCCATCTGCTTTTGTTAAATCCTCTTCGTTTAATGCTATCAGCACATTTTCTTCCTCTTCCGCATCCAAATACTCTATTACTCCTTCCTTTACCAAATCCTCAAATTCTATTTCGCCATTTCTCAGTTTTTCGATATGCATTTCCGTGACCAGAGGTTTTCTATCCTCTACGATTATAACCGGTCTCCTCGCTCTTCCCCTATCAGAATTTATTATTATGTCTCTTCTATCTTTGTAGTAGGCAATGTTCACTTGATTCGATATTTCTCCCTTTCTTCTCCTTCTTCTCACCTCGTCCACAAACCTTTCGGGCTCGGTAGAAAAGCCGATGAAGTCTCCGTTCACGAACACGCGAGTCCTGATTCTGGCATCTATTTGCAAAGAGTGAGCGGGAGGGATAACACCGAGCTCATATAAAGTGCTTTTAAAGCTCTCATGGTCCACTCCCACGGATAATTCAACCAGCTGCGAAAAATTCTTTACTAACCCGCAATTGGGTCCTTCGGGCGTCTCGGTTGGACATATCTTCCCCCATTGCGTAGGATGCAAATCACGAGCTTCAAAATGCGGCTGAGCTCTGGAAAGAGGAGAAATTATCCTCCTCAGATGGCTGATGGTGGCTACATAGTTGCTCCTTTCCAATAATTGAGACACACCTGCTCTACCACCCACCCAATTCCCGGTAGCCAATGCATGCAATATCCGCTCGGTAAGTACATCGGATCGAATTGCGGTCGCGATTTTCAGTTCTCTGCTTCGCATATTTGCACGCTCCAATTGATACCTCATATCCCGCATCAATTTGGTAAATGCTACCCTGAAAAGGTCTTCCATCATGTCTCCCGCAAGTTTCAGCCTTTTGTTTGCATAATGATCCTTGTCATCCTCACCTCTTCTTCCCAGGGAAAGCTCATAGCATGCCTCTGCCATCCTGCCAATAAAATGCGCCTTCGCTATCCGGTCATCAAGATGTGGAAGGAAATAACGGTCAAAGATATAATTTATGCGTTTCTCTCTATATTCCTTCGCCTGCGTGGGTGCGACTTTTCGACCCAATATAGCTATTGCATCCTCTTGTGTATGCACCACGCACTCTTCTATGTTCTCGCGGATATATTTTTCTATTTGTGGGTCATCAGAGACGGCTTTCAGTATCTCTTCGTCGCGTTCGAGCCCCAGAGCGCGCATGAGCGTTATAAATTCTATTTTTCTGGCTACTGCGGGAAAAGAGACCTCAAGTATGCCCTTTTTATTTATTCCTACCCTTATTGGGACTCTGAACCCGTGTTTAAGGGAAAAAACCTTTGAAAGCACGCTTTTATCTCCGTATTTCTCTTCGAAGTTGACAAATATCCGGTTTGGTGCAAGGTCTTCCAACGTGATTACCACATGTTCTGAGCCATTTATGATAAAATAGCCCCCGGGATCAAGGGGATCTTCGCCTTTATCAATCAATTCTTCTTCCGAAAGCCCGTAAAGGTTGCATCTTTTCGATTTCAGCATGATGGGAAGTTCGCCGATTTCAATTTCTTTCTCTTCTTCTTCCTCTTCTATCTCTCCGTTTTCGTATTTCCTCACTATCTGCATGCCCAAATATAAGGGCGCAGCATAGTTCAGATTCCTTACTCTCGCCTGTGAAGGGAAGATTGACTCATAAGAGCCATCCGCCTCTCTTGCTTTCGGAGTACCCACGCGTATTTTTCCAAACTTCACGCCCAGTTTATACTTCCCCTTTTCGTCCTCTTCCGCGATAGAAGTTTCTATACCGGAATAAGGCGGTTTATCACTATCTGCGGGTCTAAACTCATCTATTATCCTTTGCATGCCGTACTCGAGGAAGTGATTGAACGAGTCGAGCTGATGCTGTACTATTCTTTCCCTTTTAAAATACGCTTTTGATAGAACTTCCCGGTCTAACATATTTGTTTGCACCCTTTTTATTCGATGACCAATCGGTAAGATAAAACTTTACCCGCTATACTACTTTGCCTCGTTATTCTCACGACGTCGCCCACCTCTGCTTTTATCTCTTTTATAACGGCGTCAGATAATTTAATCTTAGGTATCTGTTCCTTTTTTATTTTATACGTATCCAAAAGTTCTATTACTTCTCTCTCTTCCATTACCTCGTGCTTGGGCACTAACTCGTGTGTAAGAATCTTTCCTTTCTTCATCGCTATTCGTTACGGGCTCGACGGGATTTGAACCCGCGACCGACGGGTTAAAAGCCCGCTGCTCTACCTTTCTGAGCTACGAGCCCTTCTTAATAGATATCTTTT
>QMVO01000044.1 GCA_003661125.1 Methanosarcinales archaeon | reverse complement strand
TTTATTTTTGTTCACGAAAAAGTGGGCTACAAGAAAATAAATTATTGACACATTATAAAGGCGAAACAATCTCAGCCATTGCGCGGAGTCTTAGCACGATAAAGTGCTCGCATTTGGCGTCAAAGTAGCATTAGAGGTGAACTTCCTTGCAGAAAAAGATATAAAAGAGAAGGTATATATAAACATGGCACATATACAGAGAAAAAGGAAAAAGAGTTCTAAGGAATGTTTAGCGATGAACAATGCAAGATAATATCATCCTGGTAGGGACGGGGCATATATTGGAGAAAAGCGTTAAAGAGGTGGAGGCAGTAATAGACAGAGAAGAACCGGACGTGGTTGCTGTTGAGTTATGCGAAGGCAGGTATAATGCATTGAAAGGAAATGTGGAGGATTTTTCAATAAAGGACGCGATGAGTGGTGGCAGTCCATTTCTAATACTCACGCATTGGCTGCTTGCTTACGTGCAACGAAAAATGGGTGCGGAGTTGGGAATTGAGCCAGGTGCTGATATGATGGCCGCGATAAAGAAAGCAGAGGAAAAAGGATGCGAGGTTGCGCTGGTTGACAGGCCTATTCAAATAACGATGCAGCGGTTCTGGAAAAAGATGACCTTTTTTGAAAAGATAAAGATGATTTTTTCGATTATCTTTGCGATTGGTAGCATGGGAAGCATGAGAAAGGACAGGGGGGAGAAAAGAGGCGTAGAGGAAGAGGAAGAAAAAGAGGAAAAGAAGTTAATGGTTGATGGGAATAAGGAGATTGAGCTGGATAGAATAACGGATGACGATGTAGTCACACGGTTGATGGAGGAATTAAGGGAGTTTTCACCAGGTGCCGCTACGGCACTGTTAGACGAAAGAGACGCTTATATCGCGGGGAGCTTGTTAGACCTACAAACTAATAGCATGACCAAAAAAGCGTCGCTCAGAAAAATAGTTGCGGTAGTTGGTGCCGGGCATGTCGCGGGGATAAAAAAACTTATTGGTCATCCGGAGTTGATACCGCCTAAGGAGGAGTTATGCTCGCTTCCCAAGAGGAGGTTCGGTATAAAAGATCTGTTGGGAGTTGGATTGGGCGTAGCTCTCTTGACTATCCTTTTAGCGGTCATTTCCCTGGGCATATCCTTTGATACTCTCCTCAAAGTGTTCCTCTATTGGTTTCTAATAAATGGTGTCTTGTCCGCGGCGGGTGTTGTCGTTGCAAGAGGGCATCCTCTTTCGGCGCTTACTGCTTTTTCCGTGGCGTGGCTTACTTCCTTGAACCCTTTTTTAGCCGCAGGTTGGTTTGCAGGCTTGGCGGAAGCCCGGATGCGAAAACCAAAGACGGAAGACGCAAAGAGTATGTTATACGTGGAATCGTTGCGAGAATTAATGAGAAACAAGCTATTTAGAGTCATTCTTGTGGCGGCGTTGGCAAATATAGGGAGCATTGCTGGAACATTTATCGGAATTGGTGTTGTGGGGCATGAGTTGGGGATAAATATGCAAGATATATGGATGGGGTTGAAAACGCTTTTTCTTTAATATATTGAGAATCAATCAATCATGGAAAAAATAGTTATCTGGCCTGCGTATTTAACAGCGGGTAGGACAAGAGGGGAAGGGAGAATAATATCGAGAAGAAATGCGGTGAAATCACCAAAGATAGAGGAGATAGAAAAGGTTGCGAGACTGCTTGGTCTGGAGCCGGTGTTAGAGAAGGAAAAAGCCTTTCCAAAAACGCACTGGGATAAAAGTGGACGAGTGCTGGTGAATAAAGTAGGAAGAAAAGAGGAGATTGTGAAGGGGATTGCCAAGGGAATAAAAGAGATGCGAGAGAAATCAAAGAGCGCGAAGAGGTAATCCTGCGGCTAATAAACGCAAATGATAAATATATACAATAAAGAGCGAATTAAAATATTTATGATTTTATAGGTATATATGTGCATATATTAAAAGGAGTAAAGATAAAAATGGGTGAAGCATTGCGAGTTCAGGGGCTTTGTAAGCAGTATGAATTATCGAAAATAGGCAAGAAATTGGTAGCGCTGGATGGCGTATCCTTCAAGGTAGAAAAGGGCGTGACGCTGGGGATAATAGGGAGAAGCGGAGCAGGGAAGACAACTTTGCTTCGCATGCTCCGAGGTTACGAGAGATTTGACGAAGGGGTAATAGAAATGGATGGCGTTAGGGTGACACCCGATTCACCCTGGCCGGAGTATAGAAAACTTCGAGAGAAGACTGCTTTTCACCTTCAGCGGTCTTTCGCACTCTATAACATCTCGGTGATAGACAATGTGATAAAGCGACTGAGAGCAAAGCAAACAGGTTTTGAAGAGATACCAGAGTTTGAGGATGAATACGAGGAGTTAAAGGAGGAAGCATTTAAAATTCTCGATCTTGTTGGGCTGAGAGACAAATGGAATCACTTATACACGATTTTAAGTGGTGGAGACAAACAGAGGGTTCTACTTGCTCGACAGCTTGCAAAAGAACCCTCTTTATTATTGCTTGACGAACCAGGCACGATGTCAGATCCCCTGACGAGGAAACTTCTGCTCGACTCGGTGAGAAGGATAAAGGAAAGAACAGATATCAGTATTTTGCTGGTTTCACACATGCCAGAAGTACATAGATCTCTCTGCGACAGGATGCTCCTCATGGATAAGGGGGGGATAGTAGAGGGAGGAGATCCAGAAAGCGTAATTGAGAAGTTCTTAGCTCCTCTTGAGCCCGTAAAACCTTTAGCTCCGGTAAAGGATGCAAGGAATACGGTGGTCTGGGTTGATGGCGCCTGGAAAAAATATGACATGATCACGTCTAATACATTGATAAGAACGATAGAGATGCAGGATGTCAATATCAGGGTTCCAAGAGGCGACATCCTTGGGATAGTTGGTCCTTCGGCAATGGGAAAAACGGTATTGATGAGATTATTGGGCGGTTTTGAGAAGCCTGAGAGAGGGCACATTCTGATAAGAATAGGTACTGTTGACTTTGCCAATATCGCAGAATACGGTAGAAGGTCAATAGAAGCGAGAAGCAAGTTGGGCATTATCCATCAAGAGTTCGCGCTTCCACCTTATCAGCTTGTTCAAGACCTATTTGCCCGGAAGATGGGGTTGAAGAAGTTTGAGAGTGTAAAACAGGCGATGAAAAGAGCGAAGGAATTAGGTATAAGTGACATCACACTCGATGTTCTTTTACGGCTTGCGGACTTGCCAGAAGAAGAAGCAAAGGGTAGACTCAGGGAGTTAGGGCTTGAGATGGATGTATTGGATGAACTGTTTCCCGTGTTCCCGGCGAGCGAGACGTTTAAAGCGGCAAAACCATATCTTAAAGCAGTGAATCTGCCTGAAGAGATATTCACTCGTTACATCTCTGAGACGAGCGTGGGGGAGGAAATAAGGCTTGCAATTGCCGCTCTTATGGCTTCAAACTGTGAAATTCTGCTATTAGATGAGCCCTTTGGTGACATAGATCCGATTTCGCTGCGTATTGTGACGAATTCGCTGAAAGATTTAAATCGTGAGTTCGGCACGACCATTCTGGTGGTGAGCCATCAGCTTGATGTAATCAGGGAGCTTACACATGAAGCGATATTAATTGATGAGGGAATGGTTGTGATGCGTGGCGACCCAGATGAGGTATGCAACACATTTATTGAGCGCAAATTTAAGGAACTGGAAACTTTTTGAAATTTTGCTCCGCTGGTGTAGTTCGGCCAAGCATGCGGGCCTCTCGAGCCCACGACCGGGGTTCAAATCCCCGGCGGAGCACTGTGACTAAAACGCTACCTCCAAATCCTCTACCCTCCCTATATATGTGCCGTCCAGCAAATACACTTCCATATCCTCTAAGCGAAGAAGTTTCGAAGCGATGGGTCCAAGAAGCCTTTTGTTCGGCGAATTAAAAGTAATACCCCCGCATATCTCATTAAACGCAGGCATTATTATCACCCATGGATCATTCCAGTCGCTTATCCTTAGCTCCGGGTATTGCTTCTTTACCGCGTCATAATCGCATTTAGCACGAATCCAAACCGGTTTCATGCTCGTATAATGCGAGTTTGGACTTACAAGTCGTATCCTTGGATGATTATGCCCAATGAATATATATTCACCAGAAAATAAATCTTGCGAGGGCCATGAATGCCCGTGCAGGTATCCGACGCCATCAAACAAGAACCCTTTTGTACTTTTAATGTATACCTTGTGCTTGTGTTTTTGCTTGTGTTCTGGTAACAGTTTGTTTAAATGCCCATCATGATTTCCTTTAACCACGTATACCGGTGCATACTCAGCCAGTTCTGCCAAGAAAAAAGGCACTTCTTTTCTATCCATCCAAGATAATTTTGGCACTGCATGTTTTACATCACCCAATAAAACGATCACATCAGGCTCAGCCTCTTTTACGCACGTGATTGCTTTTTCTAACATTTTCCCCGTTTGACTGCCGATATTTATTCCTTTTTGCCTTAACTCTGCTTCTATACCTAAATGTAAGTCAGCAATCACCAGGGTTTTAAATTCGTTCTCCACAACCATTGCCGCGTTGTCTATCAATGGTTTTAGTCTTGTGCTTCTGTGCATCCTTTCCTAAATAGCGTTCACCAAAAAACTATTTCTTTTTGTAAAGCTTCTTTCAAAGAAAAATTTTAATGAATGAAGGTATTAAAAAAGAAGGTAAAGGAGAGAGGGGAAAAAAGGAAAAGCGGGGAAGTTTCTCTATTTCCCGAATCGTTGGACGACTTATGGCATCTCAAGCATGTAATAGAAGCGGGTGACCTTGTATATTCTCTTACACACAGGAGGCTAGAAGAGGCAACCGATAAGATAAGACCGGATAAGACAGAGAAAAAACCTGTTAGGTTGGGCATAAGGGCTGAAAGTGTCGAATTTCACAAATTCTCTCGCAGATTGCGTATAAAAGGGGTGATAGAGCGCGGGCTGGACACTGAGCTGGGTTCTTATCACACCTTTAACATCGAACCCGGTACGGAGCTTTCCATCGTTAAGACATGGAAAGAACACCAGCTAAAAAGGCTAAGAGAGGCGGAAAAAGCCGTTGCTTCTCCTGATGTCATTGTGGTCACCATAGAGGAAGGGGAGGCAGTTGCAGGCATAGTAAGAGAGTATGGTGTGGATGAGCTTTTTTCAATAAGGTATGGCTCGGGTAAAGGTATGGATAAAGGGAAAAGAGAGGGAAGTAAAAAGGATTTTTTTTCCGATGTGCTAAACCAATTGAAAAACTCTTTTCTTTCCTTAGCTGCGGAAGCAGTAATCATTGCGGGTCCTGGCTTTGTAAAGAATGATTTCTTTTCTTTCTTGAAGGAAAAGGATGCGAAATTAGCGAAGATAACGAGAATGGAGCAGACTTCTTCGATAGGCATGTCGGGATTTTTAGAAGTTTTGAAAAGAGGAGCTGTGGAACGGTTAAAGCGAGAGGAAAGGCTGACACGTGAAGTTAGGCTGCTGGATAGGTTAATGGAAGAGATAAGCAAGGAGAAAGACGGAAAGGCGGTATATGGAAAAGAAGAAGTGAAAAATGCTTTGCGGTATGGTGCAATAGAAACTTTACTTGTGAGTGATGAAAAGCTCATGTTGCCGAGAATAAGAGAGGAAGAGAAAGAAAAGGAGAGAATAGAGATAGAAAGTATGCTTAAGGATGTAGAAAGATCGAGGGGCAATGTAGTAGTGTTCAGCACGGAGTTCGAGCCAGGTAAGAGGCTTAACGGACTGGGAGGGATTGCAGCTATATTGAGATTTAGGGTATCCGCTAAAAATTCAGCGATTTTTTGAGCGGGAGTGAAAAAATAGAAATTGCATTAACAATTGAGTTCAACGCCCAGGTCGGGATTTGAACCCGAGTCCGAGCCTCGACAGGGCTCAATGATAGGCCGCTACACCACCCGGGCATTTATTCCTCTATCCTTAGATAGAATGTCTCTTATAATAATACTTAACTTATATCTTACTTATATAAAATAAAAGACAAAACAAAAAGAAAAAACTACAAGGTGATACGAGAATGGCAACAAGAGGAAGGAAAGCAGCGGAAAAGGTAAAAGTATTGATGGACAAGACAGAGCGAATAAGGAATATAGGCATCATCGCTCATATAGACCATGGAAAGACCACTTTGACTGACAACCTCCTCGCAGGAGCGGGGATAATATCGAAAGAATTAGCAGGGGAGCAACTGTTCACGGATTTTTATTATCTGGAACAAGAAAGGGGGATAACGATATTTGCCGCAAATGCGTCCATGGTTTATGATTACAAGGGTGAGACGCACCTCATAAATCTTATTGATACACCCGGTCATGTTGACTTTGGTGGCGATGTGACAAGGGCGTTGAGAGCCGTTGATGGTGCCGTGGTGGTTGTTGATGCCGTAGAGGGCGCTATGCCGCAGACCGAGACCGTGCTAAGGCAGGCGATGAAAGAGAATGTGAAACCCGTTCTTTTCATTAACAAAGTTGATAGGATGATAAACGAGCTGAAAGTAGATGCAAAGGAGATGCACATCCGACTCGGTAGGATAATAGATAAGGTAAACAAACTGATGCAGGGAATGAAGAAGGATAAATTCGAGGACTGGAAATTAGATGCAGCAAAAGGTAACGTCGCTTTTGGCTCCGCGTTGTATAACTGGGCTATTAGCGTCCCAACCATGCGGAAGACGGGGATTGGCTTTAAGGAGGTTTTCGAGTACTGCCGGCAGAATAACATGCGCGAATTAGCGGTCAAGTGTCCTGCTTATGAAGCTGTTCTTGATATGATCACAGAGCATCTGCCTAATCCGGTAGAAGCGCAAAAGTATCGAGTGCCGGTAATATGGGAGGGAGATGCAGAGAGCGAGATAGGCAAGAGCATGGCAAGATGTGATAGAACAGGGGATGTTGCTTTTATGGTAACCAGCATCTCTGTGGACCCCCATGCAGGGGAAGTTGCAACCGGGCGACTTTTCAGCGGAACCGTGGAAAAAGGCACCGAAGTGTTCATATCCGGCTTGTATAAAAAGAACAGGGTTCAGCAGGTGGGGATTTTTGAGGGACAGGAACGTGTAGAAGTGGATAGGGTGCCTGCTGGTAACATAGCGGCTCTTGTAGGTCTGAAAGATGCTGTGGTAGGTTCTACGCTTTCTACTGTTGAGATGGTTCCATTCGAAAGTATAAAGCATTACAGTGAGCCTGTTGTTACGGTCGCAGTGGAAGCGAAGAGCACGAAGGACCTGCCTCGACTAATAGAAGTGCTCAGAAAGCTGGCGAAAGAAGACCCGATGATACGCGTAGAGATAAACGAGGAAACAGGTGAACATTTAGTTTCGGGAATGGGTGAATTGCATCTTGAAATAATCACGCACCGGATAGAGCATGATGAAGGTGTCCCCATAATTGCTTCTCCTCCGATTGTTGTTTATCGTGAAACGGTGGAAGGGCATGCAGGTCCCGTGGAAGGGAAATCGCCTAACCGGCACAACAAGTTTTATTTTGAAGTCGAACCTCTGGGTGCGGAGGTAGTAGAAAAGATACGAAGTGAGGGGATAACCGTTGGTAAAGACAAGGTTTTGATGCGAGATAAGCTGATAGAAGCGGGGATGACCAAAGAAGAAGCAAAGAAGGTCGTTAATATCATCGAGGGTAATGTGCTGATCGATATGACAAAAGGAATTCAGTACCTGCAAGAGACGATGGAGCTGATTCAGGAAGGTTTCGAGGACGTGATGCTGAACGGTCCTTTAGCAAAAGAGAAATGTCGGAGTGTAAAAGTAAAGTTGATGGATGTGAAGCTGCATGAGGATTCGATACACCGAGGACCTGCGCAGGTTATTCCCGCGGTGCGAAATGCTATACGTGCTGCTATGCTACTTGCCAAGCCTACCTTCCTTGAGCCTGTACAGGAAGTGTTCATAAATATACCGCAGAACTTGCTTGGGAATGTAACTCGCGAGATACAGGGCAGAAGAGGACAGATATTGGACATAAAAACCGAAGGCGATATGGTTTCCTTGAAGTCAGAAGCGCCGGTCGCAGAGATGATTGGCTTTGCTGGTGACATAAGGTCTGCAACCGAAGGGCGAGCGCTTTGGAGCACCGAGTTCGCTGGCTTTAAGCCTATACCTCCAAATCTGTTCGGCGAGAAGGTGATGGAAGTGAGGAAAAGGAAGGGGATGAAGTTGGAGATACCAAAGGCAAGTGAGCTCGTGTCGTAACACTTTATTTTTTCATTGCGACTTCCAATATATATCCCCCGATAAACGTGCCAGCTATGAATACAACCACGAGGAATACCACATTTATAAATACTTTTAAACTAAATCATTTTAATAAGGATCCCATTCCTTCACCGCTTTATATTCAGGAAAACCTCCATAAGGATATTTTTTGAATAGCTCGCCCCAATCAGTTTTCATAAATTGCTTTATTTTTCTTTTCCCAATTACAGGATACCAGAACCAGTCGTGATAAAATTCAGAAGCGAAAATGAATGTTTTGAATACGGGAGAATAGAACAAAAGACGATGCAACCATTTGGTATTTTCGGTTTTCTTCCTAAAAATCTGGTCCCACATAATTATCGGACTTTTCTTAACTCTGAAACCAAAGTTTAGCGCTTCAAACTCTCTTCTGTCCATGCCAACTATTTCAATTTGGTCTACATCCCCCATCCATAATCCACGATCATGCGCCATTTTGATATAATCTATTTCCAATGGCTCAAAACCCATGATTTTCGCTGCTGCGGCATCTATCGCAACCTGATCTTCGCTTGCTAAGATCACATTTCCAATAAACGGCTCCATCGTTCTTGGACCTGCCCCGTTCCCGCAAACACAACCATCCATTACTGCAAATAGCCCTTTATGGATTTCTTTTTGAATCGCTAATAAATCAACAAGAATTTCATGTATTTTCTTATGAGCGTGATGTCGGTATTTTGGAATTAAGCCGCCAAAGGCGTCTTTCATCGCTCCAGTGGTCGTGGTGTGTCCGTGTGTCTTGACAGTGGGCAGATGAACTATATTGCTCCCGAGAAAGATTTTTGGAATTAAGATTTCGCCAAAGATGTCGTGCATCGCCAGCATTTCGGTTTTTGGCTCGTAAGGAACCCATTCAACATCTGTCAGCGGTTGGAACTCCACGCTATATCTATTCAAAATTGGCAGCCATTTGTTGTAGTAGGCGCCTTTCCACGGATGTGTTACCACCGTTTGATTTTCTACTGCTATAATGTCCTTATAATTATCCCCTCTTAAAGTCTTTAAAGCACCTTCAAGCTGCCAAGGCGGGGTAGAGCAGGCGGGATAATACAAACTCCATGAGAGGTTGAGTTTTATTACCGTTTTGTTCTCTTTTGGTAAAAAGTTCTCGTAATCGGCAAGATGCATCAATTCCTTGTAATCATCCAGAATTGTTCCTGGGTTCGCCTTCAACACCGCTACTTTGGATTTTGTCATGTGATTATCTCCATTTCTCCTTTTTTATTTACTCCTCTTAAAAAGAATTGCTCCAGAATTAAATTCTTTGTGTTTGTATAGCTACCCTTTATTTTAAAACTTTCCATGCGATATTCTTGCAATAATGGTTAGGGTGGTAATCCATCAGCGCAACATTTGGAGTGGAAGCAGGGGTATTTAAATATAGCATCC
>QMVO01000043.1 GCA_003661125.1 Methanosarcinales archaeon | reverse complement strand
GCCAATGAGTTGGGATTAGAGTTATCCGTGGTGCATGGAGCTTTGGTAGCGCTTATAAAAGAGGGAAAAGCAGTGGAAGAAGAATAGAATGACCGTATTATACGATGTGGGAGATGGGATAAAGGGTGAAAAGATTTCATGTGAATTCAGAAAGGCATCTAAGTCAACCGTAATAAAGAGGTAGGCTCGTTTTTTGATGACGTTCATGGAATACTTGTTCCAGGAGGATTTGGTGTTCGTGGTGCTGAAGGGAAAATAAAGGCGATAGAGTATGCGCGCGGGAATAAGATACCTTTTTTATTGTAAATCCTGCGTATATAGAAAGAATGGAAAAAGACGGAGTGATTTTTTCGGGCACGGACAGAAGTGGTACGAGAATGGAGATACTGGAGATTTCTCCAAGTAAACACCCTTTTTTCCTCGCTACACAGTTTCATCCTGAATTCAAGTCGAGACCGAGCAAGCCATCGCCCCCGTTTAAGGCTTTTTTGGAGGCGTGTTTACGTGTGTCCCACTAAAAGAAGCTCCTTCGCCTTCCTGACTGCGTCAATGGCATCTTTGCCGTAGGCATCTGCACCGATTTTTACAGCGTATTCCGCACTGGCTGCACCGCCACCGACTAAAATCTTTGCTTTAAGACTCTCTTCCCTGAAATACCGTATGACTTCTGCCATATATTCCCTGGTGGTTGTCAGCAAAGCGGACATTGCGAGAATATCTGCTCCGGTTTCACGGACGGCTTCTGCATATTTTTCCTTTTCAACGTCTGTTCCCAAATCAATGACCTCGAAACCCTCTGAGGATAGCATTATATTTACTATCTCTTTTCCTATGTCATGCACGTCTCCTTTGACCGTGCCGATAACGACTTTTCCTATTTTGTTATCCTCCTTTCCTTTTGTTTTTGCCTTTGGTTGCAGCAGTGGCTTAAGAATCTGTAATGCTTTTTTCGCATTCCATCCGGAAACCATCAGTTCAGCATCAAAATATATCTCCTTGTATCCTTTTCCTATTTCCCTCAGACCAAGTGTCATCTCGTCAATGATTTTATATGGGCTAGCTCCATTACTCAACCTCTCTTCGCAAAATGCTTCGATTTTCTTCTTTTTCACGTCAAGCAGTGCGTCAACTATTGCTATTTTGTAATCCTTAGATTTTCTCACTGCCATAACAATAGTATAATATAATAGGATTGAACCTTTTTACTTCGTAGAACCCCTTCTTCTCTTACTCTCTCCTACTCTCCGTATCAATCCTAACCCCTTTTCCTCCAGTTCTTTCGCTTCAATGTACCCTTCTTTCATTGCATCTTTAACTATTACCTCTCCATTTTCCGTGCGAGTAAAAACCGTTGACCACCCGTCTTCAGAGCCCACCGACCCCACGGAAATATCAGCGAGTTCAGCGGTATAATCAGCGCAAACTGAGCATCCCTCACCAATATATTCTTCTATCTCGTCCAATGGGATGGCATAAACCTTACCTTTCTCATCGTAAACCAAAAATTCTTTTCCCTTTATGTCGAACTTCTTCACTCCTTCTAAATCTAAACTCAGGTTCTCTTTCACGAAATCCAGCAGCTCCTCCTTGAAATTCTCCATGCAAAACAACCCTATCAACAATTTTATGCGCTCTTTTCCTATTTCATACGGTTGTTCAGCAGTTTGAACTTTTCTCAATCCCTGTATTTGGCATGGCAGCCCTACAAACCCTATGCTTTCGCATCCAGCTCTTATCGCTTCTTTTATGCCTACTACACTAGGATAAATCGTATATTTCGTGCCTGCACCTTCCTTCAATTCACCGTAATTCTTTGCCACCTTAGTTATCGGTCTCCAATGGTTATCCGAGGTTGTAATCACCACACCATCTATTATACCTTCGTGAAGTGCATAGGCGAGCAAAGAAGTAACTGCACCGCCATCCTGCCCTTTTATATCTCTCCTCTTTGACCGGACCGCATAACAGCCGCGATAGACACCAAGAACGTCCCCTTCTGCCTTTTTTCTTGCTTCTTCTGCTCCAAATATCTTGCTCTCTATCTCCGACAGGGGCAGGAAAGTCCTGGGGCAGAAGGCATAACATAGCCCGCATATCGTATCGTATCCTTCGACTAACTCAGGCTTGAGTTCGTATTCGCTTATTCTTATCTTGTCACAAAATGCCGCACAGGTGCCACAAAAACTGCAAATTCGTTTGTCTAATACGTCTCGCCTTAACGCGGAAAAACCTTGTTCTAAAAAGCTCGGCAGCCTTACATATCTTCGCTCTTCTACTTCCAATTCGTCAGCATCTGCCTCATTTATCATTTCATTTCACCCCCGCCTTCTCCCTCAACTCCAAATACTCCTTCTCCACTCGCGCCTGTATTTTCTCTACAATATCCTCCGTAAGATGCCTGAACCGCCTTTGCTCTTTCATATACTCTCCCACGGGTTTCAAGTCAGGAAAATCAAAACTCAACCGGTATTCACCGTTAATCACTTCATAAAGAGGGAAAACACCGGTCTCCACTGCCAACCGACCTATTTCTATCGTTAGATTCTGTGGATACCGCCAGCCTGTGGGGCATGGCGATAATATATGAACGTAAGCAGGTCCTTCGATTTCCGCTCCTTTTCGCACTTTATCCATTAAATCGAATGGATAGGAAGGGCAAGCCGTTGCCACATAGGGTATCTTATGCGCGACTGCAATTTCCGGCATGTTCTTTTTCCATGTTACTTGTCCTATGCTTTTCTTCCCTACTGGTGCAGTCGTCGTCCATGCACCATAAGGAGTAGAGGAAGACCTTTGTATACCAGTATTCATATAAGCTTCGTTATCAAAACAGCAATAAAGGAAATTATGTCCGCGTTCCATAGCACCTGACAATGCCTGTATTCCTATATCCGAAGTGCCGCCGTCACCTGCAAATCCAACAAATTTCACATCCTTATCAGGAATTTTGCCTTTTCTTACCCGCGCTTTATACGCCGATTCTATACCAGACATCACTGCTGCAACATTCTCAAACAGCGTATGAATCCAGGGGACGCACCATGAAGTTTGCGGTAACAGCGATGAGATAATCTCGATGCATCCCGTAGCATTAACGATTATCACATTCTTTCCCAGCGCTTTGCACACGTGTCGAACTGCAAGAGCCTCTCCACAGCCTACACAGGCGCGATGCCCGCGAGCAAAGTTCTCTTCGGTTGTAACCAGCCGCGGCACAAACAATTCTTCCTCTTTCTCCATCTCTATCCTCCTTTCTTCCTTCTTAATTGCTCAATCTTTGCACTTAAAATAACTTTTGGTATTTATTTATTAATTATATAATTTACTGTACTTTCCTTCTTCTTTTCAACGTTATGCAGTTAAGTTTATTAGTGAAGATAACGAAGGTGGAATATGAAAATGCAAGCGGTAATTTTAGCAGCAGGCGAAGGGAAAAGGATGCGACCTCTTACTTACGAAAGGCCCAAAGTAATGCTTCCAATAGCTGGAAAGCCAATAATCGAGCATTTGCTATGGGAGGTGAAAGAAGTTGGAATTAATGACTTCGTATTTGTTGTCGGATACCATGACGAAACTATTCGTGATTATTTCGGGAAAGGGGAAAGGTGGGATGTTACTATCCAGTATGTAACGCAAAAAACGCAGCTTGGCACTGCTGATGCGCTAAGGAGGACTGAGGGGTTGGTGGAAGACAAATTTCTTATGCTGAACGGGGACACAATTGTAAGCGCTGAGGATATCAGAAAAGTCATAACTGACGATACTAATATTTCACTTGGAGTAATTGAAGTAAGAAATCCAGAGGATTACGGTGTTGTTGAGACCGAGGGAAAAAAGATAACAAAAATTCATGAAAAGATGAAAGAGCCACCCTCAAACTCGATAAATGCTGGTGTTTACCTATTGAATGAGAGTATTTTTAAAGCCTTGTCAGAAACAGATAAATCGAAAAGGGGTGAAATTGAGCTCACGGATTCTTTACAATTGCTGATAGCATCTGGTGTGGATATATTTTGGAGGGAAATCGAGCACTGGGTAGACGTCAGCTATCCATGGGATTTACTGGCTGCAAATGAGTTTTTAATTGATAAAATAAGTCCTGTAAATAAGGGTGAACTCGAAGAAAACGTATGGATAAAGGGCAAGGTCTCGATTGGTGAAGGCACTATGATAAAATCCGGTTCATACATAGAAGGACCTGCCGTGATAGGAGAAAATTGTGTAATCGGACCGAATAGCTACATACGTGCAAACACTTCTATTGGTGCTAATTGCCATATAGGGAACGCAGTGGAGATTAAGAACTCAATTCTCATGGACAATGTGAAAATCCCGCATCAGAACTATGTTGGCGATTCTGTTATCGCGAGCAGATGTAATCTCGGCGCCGGCACGAAAATAGCAAATCTAAGGTTTGATGATGCACCTGTAAAGGCAAAAGGAGTGGATACCGGGAGGAGAAAGCTTGGTGCAATCATAAGCGATGGCGTAAAAACTGGAATAAATGCGTGTATTGACTCCGGCACGGTTATTGGAAACAACACGCTTATTGGACCTGGTGCTTTCGCCTCAGGTTATATAGAAGAAAACTCAAGGGTATATTAGAATGGGCTTTAAACAAGCAGTTGTGCTTGCTGCGGGAGAAGGGGAAAGGCTGAAACCGTTTACAGCATCAAAGCCAAAGGTAATGATAAAGGTAGCGAATAAGCCGATTCTACAGTATGTAGTAGAAGCATTGGAAAGAAACGGAATAAGGCGGATTATATTTGTCGTAGGGTATAAAAAAGAGAAAATAATGGATTATTTTGAGGACGGGAAGGCATTAGGCGTGGAAATAGAGTATGTAGTTCAGAAACACCTGCTTGGAACTGGGGATGCGCTGAGGCAGGCGGAGGGTAAAACAGATAAGAGATTTCTGGTTTTGCCTGGCGATAACGTAATTCAGGCGGACACCATTTCGGATTCTGGTCTTTTGGATATAGAGGAAAATGAAAATGCGATTTTGATAAAAGCGCATAATGATGTGAGTAAGTATGGTGTTGTAATGGTAGAAAATGGAATGGTCGAGGATATTATAGAAAAACCAAGCAAAGAGATAAGCAACCTGGTCAATACAGGCATATATGCCTTTGAGAAGGGAATATTTAAGTTTCTAGAAGATGAACTGACAACAGGATTATTAGGCATGATTCGTAAAGGAAATCGTGTAAAAGCATGTGAAACGCACGGAGCCTGGTTGGATGCCGTCTATCCGTGGGACATCTTGAGTTTGAATAGCATAGTCCTGAGGGAGAACCCTGCAAAGGTAGAGGGAAAAATTGAACGTGGTGTGACCATAGATGGGCGAGTAGCAATAGGTAAAAAATCGGTGATAAGGGCAAATTCGTATGTGAAAGGACCCGTGATTATAGGAGAAAATTGCGAGATTGGTCCCAATGCTTGTATTTTCCCATCCACGAGCATAGGGAACGATGTTACAATTGGTGCATTTACAGAGATTAAGAACTCGGTGTTAACAGACATGGTGAAAATCGGCTCGTTCTCCTCTATACAAGATTCTATCTTTGATAGTGGGACCTACGCAGAAGGAGGATTTATAGCACGAAGCGAAGAAGCGGATATAGAAATTGGAGGTGAGCATCTCCGGGTGAAGATTGGAGCAGTGGTAGGTGAATATTGCGAGATAGGTAGTAATGTAATCGCTTCTCCGGGAGTGATAATTGGAAATCGGTGTAGGATAAAATCAATGAAGGAGCTAAGTGGAAAAATACCAGACGGAAGTTGGGTAGTGTAATAGGCAATAGGGGTTAGGCGAAAATTCCTTAGAAAAAATGTGCGGAATTGTGGGGTATGTAGGAGAAAGGGAAGCGCTGCCAATCATCTTAGAATCGTTGAAAAGGATTGAATACCGGGGATATGATTCATGTGGTGTGTTTGTGTTAGGAGATGGTGAGCCAAAACTGCATAAGGATGCGGGGACCATTGACGATTTGAAGGAGAACCTCATAGGGTCTGAGTACAAGGGTAAAGTAGCAATTGGGCACACGAGGTGGGCAACGCATGGAGCGCCATCGAAAAGAAATGCACATCCCCACCTTGATGGTAAAGGTGAAATTGCTGTTGTTCATAATGGGATAATCGAGAACTACCAATTAATAAAGGAGGAGCTTTTGAGCCTTGGATGCAAATTCGTATCAGAGACGGATACAGAAGTCATACCGCATTTGATAAACCTTTCTTTAAAAAAGAAAGCTTTACCAAAGAAACCTGGTTCAGGAAAGTTTGATCAACAAACTTTTAAAAAAAGTTTAATCAAAAATGCAATAGAGTTAAAAGAAGCAGTAAAGGAAGCCTTAACTCGTTTGAATGGCTCCTATGCAATAATTGTTGCAGAAAAGGGTTTTGATGGTTTAGTAGCAGCAAGGAAGGAATCACCACTCATTATAGGTGTTGGAGACAGGGAGAATTTTATTGCTTCTGACGTGCCGGCAGTGCTTGAGCAAACGAACAGGATAATTTATCTGGAGGAAGGAGACCTGGCAGTTGTAAAAAAGGATTCAATTTACATAGAAAACGGAGGTGCCGAGGTAAGGAGGGAAGAGCGGTTAATACCATGGACGATAGAGGATGCCGAGAAAGGAGGATATGAGCACTTTATGCTGAAAGAGATCCATGAGGAGCCAAGGGCAATTATGGATACGCTTAGAGGTTACTTAATGGAAGATGAGATAAAATTCGGTATTGACTTTCGGGGAGAAGTGGAAGGAAAAGGCAAAGATATTTTGATGGTTGCATGCGGAACATCCTACTATGCCACTCTGTGCGGGAAACACATAATAGAGAATTTAGCAAAAGTTCCTGTTCAAGTAGGGCTTGCATCAGAGTTCAATTACTCAAATTTCGTTCTGGATGGAACGAAGATAATAGCCATGGCGATTACGCAATCTGGGGAGACCGCAGATACATTGATGGCTCTGAAAAAAGCGAAGAGATATGGCAGCAAAACCGTGGCACTAACAAATGTTTTAGGCAGTTCGGTTACGAGAATTGCAGACGATACGATATACATGAGGGTGGGTCCGGAGATAGGCGTTGCCGCGACAAAAAGCTTTATAGCTCAACTTGTCATTTTTTATCTGCTGGGTTTGCTCCTTGCGAAGAAGCCCGAGAGTGAGTTGGTGGAATATCTTGAGGAGCTGAAGAGAATGCCACAAATAGCTCAAATGGTGCTTGACGAGGAGGATACAGATATACAAATGCATGCTCGGTATCTTGCCAAATACGAGCATGCGTTTTTTGTGGGTCGTGGAGTAAATCTGCCTATTGCCCTGGAAGGAGCGTTAAAACTGAAGGAAATATCGTATATACATGCAGAGGGATACGCAGCAGGAGAACTCAAACATGGACCTTTTGCACTGCTTACCAAGGATACGCCGGTAGTTGTGATTCTAACCCATGATAACGTTTATGAGAAGACTATGGGGAACGTGAAGGAGATAAAGGCAAGAGGGTCCCCGGTGATTGCGATAGCAGAAGAAGGCGATGAGGAAGTGGAGAAATATGTGGATGCGGTGATAAGAGTTCCAAGAACAAGTGCAATATTCTCGCCTATTCCCAATACGGTTGCTCTTCACTTACTCGCATACTGGACTGCGAAGGAAAGAGGCTGTGAAATAGACAAGCCGAGGAATCTGGCGAAGAGTGTGACGGTGGAGTGAAATGTGTTCACTTGGAAGTTACTCAAAATCCTGGGTTTTTTCGTTCCCTATTTCTCTATCACGTACGGACTCTCCTCTGATTCGGAATGCACAAAGAACAACGCAAAAGACTGCGAACCCACAAGCATCCCTTCCCCTAAGGTCATTACGAGCAAGTATCCACGCACACTCTATCACTACACGAAGTAAACGTTCTCATCTTCTTAATTTTAAAGTTTTAAGCGAGTCCGTTCTTGATAGAGGAAAGTACAAAAATAAAAAGAGAAAGCCCTAAACAGATCACGGGCTTCCCTTCAACGAATCCAATCTACTTCAGGAACTTTGACACAAAGGGAGAAGTCTCACCTCTGCGTAGGAAATGTCCAGAAGGTCCTTCACCCAGGAACTCAGAGAACCAGGACTCGTGCTCGATTTCTTCATTTAGAATCGCCTGAGCCAGGTCATAGGTACGGTGATCCTTACCTGCCGTTAGATTGCAGATGTGGGTATAGCCTCGAACCGCGCACCGCTCAGCTTCCACAAGCACCTTAAGTATCGCCGTAACATCCGTTGGATCTCCGGGAAGAGATGCTGGCGGGCATGCGGACATGTCATGGAACTCTTTCATGTCGTCTGGCAGTTTACCTCCAAGTTCGTAGATGCGGGGCACAATAGCTTCGAAGTGGTTCCGGTCTTCAATGCGAGCGGTCTCCGCAATCTCCTTTATTCCTTCTCCTTCCAGTCCAATTAGATTGAACCGAAGGATGGTGTAGTAGTAATAAGTCGTGAGTTCCGCTGCGGCATTCTTGACTAAAAGTTCTACCAATTGGTCAACATTGACCCCAGACTCCTTCACCATTTCTCGTGTTACCTTAGCCATATTCTCACCTCCGTTTACGTTTTGACTAAGGTATTTTGAATATATATAACCTACCTAAAGGCTACATCGAGTACCATCATAACCGCAAAACCTATCATTGCACTCATGGTGGCTAAATCCGTATTGCCGCCACGCTGAGATTCCGGCACCACCTCCTCAACTACGACAAAGATCATGGCGCCTGCGGCAAAAGCCAATGCGTAGGGCAGGATAGGCTGTGCAAAGATAACTGCTGCCGCTCCAATTACACCAGCGACAGGTTCAACAATTCCTGATAACTGCCCGTACCAGAAACTTTTCAAACGACTCATTCCCTCACGTCGAAGAGGGATAGACACTGCGAGTCCTTCCGGAAAATTTTGTATCCCGATACCGATAGCTAAGGCAATGGCTGCCGGTAAAGTAGCGGCAGGAAAACCGGCGGCAACAGCTCCAAAGGCAACGCCAACCGCAAGACCCTCGGGGATGTTGTGCAACGTTATAGCAAGAATAAGCAAGGTACTCCGCTGCCAGCTCGTCTTAATCCCCTCAGCTTCCTCTATCGGGAAACCAAGGTGGAGATGCGGTAGTACCTTATCAAAACCCCGTAGGAAAATGCCACCTGCGAGGAAACCAGCCGCAGCCGGCAACCATGCTGGAATATCTTTGCCTGCCGACATCTCAATCGCTGGAGCAAGTAGTGACCAATAACTGGCTGCGACCATAACCCCGCCCGCAAAACCAAGCATCCCGTCAAGTACCTTCTTGCTTACGTCTTTAGCCATAAATACCACGGCTGCTCCAAGAGCCGTCATTGCCCAGGTAAAAGAAGTTGCAAAAAGAGCCTGCATTACATGATGAAGGTTCTGCACAACGTCTATCATATTTTCATAATCCCCCAATCTGAAGCAAACTTTATTACTAAACTAATTACTTGTACAAAGACAAAAGTGAAAGGTTATGGATTAACAGACTTTAAATTTATCTGGTTGCCGAGATATTCGCCTGAGATGAACTCATCGAGCAACTATGGAAAGCTTTGGGGAAAACATTTTCAATCCTTCTCTGCACCTCAATCGTCCTCTCAATCGCCTT